>NZ_JAVYJF010000010.1:0-201870 GCF_032621715.1 Pseudomonas sp. zfem004
CGAACAAATATTAAGGCTCGTCGGGCGCGACTTTCATCGAGGCGCGGGACTGACCTCCCACACGACGCCGTATAGATTGACGCAAACCAAACTCACGCACATCTCGCTACAGTATTGCAGAAATGGGGGTAACCATAGACTGTGGGAGCGGGTTCACCCGCGAAGCGCCRCGACTTTCATCGAGGCGCGGGACTGACCTCCCACACGACGCCGTATAGATTGACGCAAACCAAACTCACGCACATCTCGCTACAGTATTGCAGAAATGGGGGTAACCATAGACTGTGGGAGCGGGTTCACCCGCGAAGCGCCGCGCGGGCGGCGCTCGATCTCAAGGACGCTGCAAGACTATCGCCAAGCGCCTTGCGGCCCTCATGCGATAACACTCGAAAAACCATCAACGGCTAGGCCTGAATCAGCTATCGATCATTCGGTGCATTGGGGCCGCTTTGCGGCCCATCGCGGGGCAAGCCCGCTCCTACAGGTTTTGCGGCGCAATTTTGTGGGAGCGGGCTTGTCCCGCGATAGCGCCAGCACTGGCAACGATGGACTTAGTGAGCAACATCCAGCGGCATCCGGTACTCGATCACCCCTGGCTTCTCGGCAATCCAGTCATACAGCCGCTGCGCAGTCTGGTTACTCTCCTGGGTATGCCAATACAGCCGGTCGCATTGCTGCTGCCGGGCGTGATCCTGGACGAACTCGATCAGCCGCTTGCCGACCGTCCGGCCCCGTGCGCTCGGGCACACGAACAGGTCTTCAAGGTAGCAGAAGTCGTTACGCCCCCAGGTCGAGCGGTGGAACACGTAGTGGACGAAGCCGAAGATCTGCTCGCCGTCGGTGGCCACAGCGCAGTGCATGGGCTCGGCCGGGTCGAAGAAGCGGGCCCAGGTGCGCTCGGTGATGGCTGGGCCCAGGTCCACTTGGTAGAAGGCCTGGTATTGCGCCCAGTGATCGCACCAGGGCTGCAGATCGGTTTGCTTCGCTCGGCGAACGAAAACGGGCAGTTGGGTGGTGGTCATGGTTGGAACCCCTTTGGACAAAACAGTGTGAATGAGTGAGGGGCCGGCCTGCCCGTAGCGCTTGCCTTCCTTGGTGGTTGCTTGCGGGCCTGGGTTTTATAGCGGATAAATGGTTGGTTTTTACCTGCCAATTGTTTGGTAATGGCCAGACCATTTTGGAACTCCTGGTAGGGGTAAGGCTTGAGATTGCCGGGGGCGCTTTGCGCCCCTTGCGCCGCGAAAGGGGCGCGAAGCGGCCCCGGCATTGGCAGCCATTAATCAGATCCATCCGCCAGGGAATCAGGCCAATGTTCAAACACGCGCAACTGGAATCGGTAAAAGCCTGGATCAATGACCCCGCACACAACGCGCTGGCCTTGCATGCGCGCATCCAACGGGCGATCCGCCAGTTGATCCTCGACGGCGCACTGCCGGTGGGCAAGGCGCTGCCCGCCTCGCGCCCGCTGGCGCAGTCCCTGGGCGTGTCGCGCGATACCGTGGAGTCGGCCTACAGCCAGTTGCACGCCGAGGGCTTCATCGAGCGGCGCGTAGGCAGCGGCAGCTTCGTGTCGCAACGGGCCCGGTGCCTGCCGTTGCGCAAGCGCCAGCGCCCGGCACACAACGAAGCCCCTGTGCAGTTGAGCCGCCGAGGCACGGCAATTCTGCACAGCGGTGGCGTGCACAACTTCCAGTCCCCTCGCCCCTTCGCCCCCGGCGTGGCCGAAACCCGGCACTTCCCCCTGGCCATCTGGGAGAAGCTGGAGCGCCAGGTGTACAGGGAATACGGCACGCGGGCGCTGGAGCACAGCGAGCCGCAGGGCATGGCGCCGTTGCGCAGGGCGATCGCCGATTACCTCAACCTCGAGCGCGGGGCCCAGGCATCCGCCGAGCGCATCCTGATCCTCACCAGCTCGCAGCAGGCCCTTGGCCTGTGCGCCCAGGTGCTCATGGACGCAGGCGACAAGGTGTTGGTCGAGGACCCGCTGTATCAGGGCACCCGCAAGGCAGTAACCGCCGCCGGCCTGGAATGCGTGCCAGTGCCCGTGGATGCGCACGGCCTGCAGGTGGATGCCATGGCCGACCTCGCGCCGGAGGCCCGGGCGCTGTTCCTCACCCCCTCCCACCAATACCCGACCGGCGCGACCCTGTCGCTTGACCGGCGTCTGCTGGCGATCGAGTGGGCCAGACAGCAACGCGCCTGGATCATCGAGGACGACTACGACAGCGAGTTTCACTACGCCGGCCGCCCCACCGCCTGCGTGCAGGGCCTGGACCCGCATGAGCGCACGCTGTACATCGGCACCTTCACCAAATCGCTGTTCGCCGGGTTGCGCATCGGCTACCTGCTGCTGCCGCCGCAACTTGTCGCGCCGATGACCGCCGCGCGAACCCTGCAGGACGGCCATAACGCGTCCATCACCCAGCTGACCCTGGCCAGGTTCATGGAGGGCGGCCACTTCAACGCCCATGTGCGAGCCATGCGTGGGCTCTATGCCGAACGGCGCGATGTGCTGGCGGATCTGGTTCAGCGGCACCTGGCGGCATTTCTCGTGCCGCAGATCCCGGCCGGAGGGCTGCAGATGCCCTGCCATTTCGTCCAGGCCTTGCCTGAAGACGCCGTGGTCAGGGCGGCGCGCGGGGTGGGGATCGACCTGCTGGGGCTGGGCAGCCTGTATGCGCTGGCGAGGAACGATGTTGGCTTGCTGATGGGGTTTGCCGCTCAAACCACCGCCGAGATGAAGGCCGCGGTGGTGAAACTGGAAAAAGTGTTCGCAAGCTTGGCTTCTGCGGGACGCTCGCGTCGACAAGTCGTACTCCACGAAACCAATTGTGGCAAATGAAGGCACCGAAACCGCCCTATCAACCCTCTGATATTAACGCCTAGAATACTTGGCTCAAAAGCGTTAAAAACCGTATAACGCCTAGTTAAACAGGCTTTATAAAAAATATGAGCCACCTTTAAAAATCGCTTTTCAAAGCCTAATATTCTAGGCAAAGAGATCGATAAAAGCCTTTTAAGCATAGGATCCCAGGCGTTATGAAAGCCACCTCAATGACCGACGACGCCATCGCCCGTGAGATCGGCCAGCGCATTGAAGCGATCCGCTTGAAGCGTAATATCGGCCAGGACATCGTTGCCCATGAAGCCGGGATCTCCCGGGAAACCTACCGCAAGCTGACGGCCGGCAAAGGCACCTTGGTCAACGTAATCGCCGTGCTGCGGGTGCTTGGGGAGTTGGAGCGCCTCGCCAGCCTGATCGAGGAAGTCAGAAGCAGCCCCTTGCAACTGGCGAAAATGCAGGGCAAGCAACGGCAGCGAGCGACAGTCACACGGGCAACCCACCCGGCGCCTGAACACACCGGCAGAACCCCGATTGGCAAGCCCTCGCTCATTGGTGGCCAGAAACCCCACAAGGATGAAAGCTGGTGATCGCACAAATCTACCTCTGGGATGTATACGTAGGCGCACTCAACTGGAACCCGCAAACCCAGGTTGGAGAATTCGAATACACCCCCGAATTCGTCAGGACCGGCCTGGAAATCTCACCTGTCCACATGCCCTTGCGCTCGGACTTCATCTACGTATTTCAGGGCCTGGACCGCGAAACCTTCAAAGGCCTGCCGTCGATACTGGCCGACTCCCTGCCCGATGACTTCGGCAATGCGCTGATCGATGCCTGGTTGGCCCAGCAAGGGCGCAGCAAAGCCACGTTCACGCCGGTCGAGCGCCTGTTGTACCAGGGTGAGCGAGGCATGGGCGCGCTGGAATACCGCCCGGCGCTGGCCACCGAGCGGGACAAGGCAGAAAGTATCCAGATCGATGCCCTGGTGCGCCTCGCGAGCGAGGTGTTGTCGGATCGTGAGTCAATCGCCGAACGGCTCAACGCCCATGACCCGTCGGTGGACGACGCGGCCCTGCAGCACCTCATCCAGATCGGCACGAGCGCGGGCGGGGCACGGGCGAAAGCCGTCATCGCCATCGATGGTCAAGGTGAGATTCGCTCAGGCCAGGTCACCGCGCCCCCGGGGTTCGAGTACTGGCTGCTCAAGTTCGATGTAGCCAAGGACTCGAAACTGCTGGCCGATTCACAGGGCTACGGGCGGATCGAGTATGCCTATCACCTGATGGCGAAGGCCGCAGGCATCAACATGACCGAGTGCCGCTTGCTGGAAGAGGGAGGCCGCGCCCACTTCATGACCAAGCGCTTCGACCGCACGGCCGAAGGCGAGAAAATCCACGTGGCCACCCTGTGCGCACTTGACCATGCCGACTTCCGCAAGCCTGGCCAGTACTCGTATGCCGAGGCGTTCGGGGTCATGCGTGCATTGAGGATTTCCCGAGACGGGGCCGAGCAGTTCTACCGGCGCATGGTCTTCAACCTGGTCGCCCGCAACCAGGACGATCACACCAAGAACACGGCCTTCATGATGGATACCGACGGCACCTGGTACCTCACGCCGGCCTACGACGTGTCCTATTCCTACTTGCCCGGCAGCTTCTGGGTAGACACCCACCAGATGACGGTCAACGGCAAGCGCGACGACTTCACCCTCGATGACCTGCTGAGCGTGGCAAGCCAGGTGCGCGGCATGGACGCACGGCGGATCATCAAGGAAGTCTGCGAGGCCGTCGCACAGTGGCCCCGCTTTGCCAGGGAAGCCGGCATACCTGCCACCGCCAGTGAACGAATTGGCGAGACACACCGGCTGTACCTTGGCGAGGGGCTGTGAACCTGGCTCGCTACAAAGCGCGATAACGCTCAGCCACCTGGGACTGGCGCAAATCCCCCATCAACATCTGCCGCGCACCGTCCAGCGCTGCCCAGCGCTCGGCGTGCTGCAACGGCGGAATGGTGATCGCCTCACGCCGGTCGTAGCCCACCAGTGCGGCATCGACCAGATCCTCTACCTCCATCACTTCAGGCAGCGAATCGATGTCCAGCCCGGAGCGCGACCAGATTTCGGTGCGGGTCGCCGCCGGCAGCACGGCCTGCACGTAGACGCCCTTTGGCCCCAGTTCCAGCGCCAGCCCCTGTGACAGGAACTGCACAAAGGCCTTGGTGGCGCCATACACCGTCATGCCCAGCTCCGGCGCCAGCCCCACCACTGAACCGATGTTGACGATCGCACCACTGCCCTGCTCGGCCAGCCGCGGGGCGATGGCGGCCGCCAGGCGGGTGACGGCGGTGACGTTCAGGCCGATCAGCCGTTCGAGGCTTGCGCCGTTCTGCCCGAGGAAGCCGCCCGACTGGCCTTGGCCTGCGTTGTTGATCAGTACACCGATGCGGCCATCTTCACGCAAACGGGCTTCGACCTTGGCCAGGGCCTCTTCCTGGGTCAGGTCGGCGACCAGCACCTCGACCGCGACGGAAAATTGCTCATGCAGGCGATCGGCCAGGGCCTCCAGCCGGGCCTGATCGCGGGCGACCAGCACCAGGTCGTGGCCACGCTGGGCGAAACGTTCGGCATAGGTCGCGCCGATGCCGCTGGAGGCACCGGTGACAAGAACGGTAGGCAAGGCACTCATGGGTAGATCCTCAAGGTTGGGTGTGTCTGCCATTATGATTACGATCATAATCTAAATGTGTCAACGTTTTGATGATGAACGACATCAATGTATGATGAGTTCCACCACCCCGGTGCAGGAGTCGCCCGCCATGAAAGTCAGCAAGGCACAAGCCCAAGCCAACCGCGCGCACATTGTCGAAACGGCCTCCTCGCTGTTCCGCGAGCGGGGCTATGACGGGGTCGGTGTGGCGGACCTGATGGCCGCTGCCGGTTTCACCCATGGCGGGTTCTACAAGCACTTCGGCTCCAAGGCCGACCTCATGGCCGAGGCTGCGGCGTGTGGCCTGGCCAGCAGCGCGGCGCGCAGCGAAGGGGTCGAGCTGGCGGACTTCCTGGGCCAGTACCTGTCCAGGGAGCACCGCGACAATCCGGCAGCAGGCTGCACCCTGGCGGCGCTGAGCAACGATGCGGCGCGCCAGCCCGAGGCCGTCAAGGCGGTGTTTGCCGACGGGCTGGAGCAGTTGCTTCAGACGCTGCAGGCGGCCGGCGGGCCAATCGATGATGCCGATGAAAAGGCTCAGCGGGCCCGGCGCTTGAGCATGATTGCCACCTTGGTGGGTGCCATCACGCTGTCCCGCGCCTGCCCGGATGATTCGGCGTTGGCGGATGAGATTCTTGAGGCTTGCCGCAAGCAGCTGCTGACCTAGCCACCGCCTTGGCCTGCGCTGTATGACACATTGCGCAGTCCATAGCGTGGGAGCGGCGGTGCGCCGCTGCGACTTGCCCCGCGAACACCGGCCATGCCGGTGCCATACACCGCGTTGCTGCAATCGCGGGGCAAGCCCGCTCCCACGTGTTTGGGTGATTGTCACCTTGGTCGGTGCCATCACGCTTTCCCGCGCCTGATTCGCGATGACGTAGGAGCGCCAGGCTGCCAGCAGATCGATCCTTGCCAGGGCTGCTCCACCTACCTCCCCTGTATTGAAAAATCCCGATTTTCTGTATCTGTCGCCCTCCCCTCCCCGCCCCGCACCATCACTCCCGCAGCGCCAGGCACACCCGCCCGGCGCGCACTTGCATGCCAACCCCAACATCATGAGCAACATCGTTTCCACGGATGGAAAGCGCGTTTGTAGATAACCGTAGAACAGGCAAGCGCTACCACCCGGTACCCCACTTCCCTGCTGCCCCGTTACTTCAAAGCCTGCCGGCCCAACGGCCGGACGGCCCGCTTCATTCAGGAAATCTGACAGGGATGCCCTAATGATCAAGCAACTGATAAACGAAAATAACTACGTTCAGGTCGATCAGCTGTGCAGTGCCAAGGTGCACTTGAAGATCGAGGGCCTGAACCCGGCCGGCTCCATCAAGCTCAAGACCGCCCACGCGATCGTCGCCGACCTGGAAAGCCGTGGGCTCATCACCCCCAGAACGCGGCTGATCGAATCCTCGTCGGGCAACCTCGGCGTGGCCCTGGCGATGGTCTGCGCGGCCAAGGGCTACCAGTTCGTCTGCGTCATCGACCCGAACACCTCGGCGCCCAACCGCAAGCTGATCCAGGCCCTCGGCGCGCAGGTGATCGTGGTCGACCAGCGTGACGAGAACGGTGGTTTCCTCTACTCGCGCATCCGCCTGATCGAACAGATGGTCGCGCAAAACCCCGACTACATCTGGCTCAACCAGTACCAGAACCCGAACAACCCGCTGGCCCACTACAACGCCACCGCGCGGGCCATCGCCGAGAAGTTCGGGCATGTCGACTACCTGTTCGTCGGCGCCGGCACCACCGGCACGCTGATGGGCTGCAAGCGCTACTTCGCCGACCACCACCCACACACCAAGGTGATCGCGGTGGATTCGGTCGGTTCGGTGACCTTCGGCCTGCCCGGCGGCACCCGCCATATCCCGGGGCTCGGCACCAGCCGCCGCCCTGAGATCTACGAGCCCAGCGATATCCACGCCTTCCTCACCGTACCCGAGGTGCGCACGGTGCAGGTGTGCCGCTGGCTGGCGCAGCGCTACGGCCTGCTGTTCGGTGGTTCCACCGGCACGGTGCTGGCCGGCGTGCAGCAGTGGGCCGCACAGATCCGCCCGGACGATGTTGTGGTGGCGATCTCCCCGGACATGGGCGAGCGCTACCTGGAAACCCTCTATTCAGACGACTGGGTCAGCCAACGCTTGGGCCCGGACGCGCTGCAACCGTTGTTCCCCGAATTCCCTCTCTCCCTTACGGCGTAACCAGTCATGACCGCACAAGCTTCGATTCCCCCGTTCCACGTGATCCCCGGCGCCACCGTCAAGGACATCCTTGCCGGCATGCGCCAGGAGGCCATCGAGGTGGTCGCGCAGACCTACCTCACCCACGAGCGCGGCGAAACCGTCAACCCGGACAGCTACTTCCTGCGTTTCCCCGAAGAGCCGGCCAACCGCATCATTGCCTTGCCGGCGGCGATCGTCGACAAACAGGGCGAACAGTCGGTGTCGGGCATCAAGTGGATCGCCAGCTACCCGGACAACATCCACGCCGGCATCCCGCGGGCCTCGGCGGTACTGATCCTCAACGATCCGCAAACCGGCTACCCCTACGCCCTGCTCGAAGGCGCGCTGATCAGCGCCGTGCGCACCGCAGCCTCGGCCGTGCTGGGCGCCTGGCTGCTCAATGACAAACAAAAGCGTGCCGGCAGCCTGTCGATCATTGGCGGCGGCGTAATCGCCCGCAACATCCTCGACACCTTCATCGGCGACGACTGGTCGTTCGGCCAGGTCGGCGTGCATGACCTCAACCGCGAGTCGGCCGAGGCACTGGCCGGTTTCGGCGAGCAACTGGGCCTGCCACAGGTGCAACTGTGGTCGCTGGAAGAAGCGCTCAAGGCCGATGTCGTGGTGTTCGCCACCAGCGCCGGCACCCCCTACGTCAGCGGCGACGACACCTTCCGCCCAGGCCAGATCGTGCTGAACATCTCGCTGCGCGACATCGACGCCGGCATCGTCGCCGCGAGCTACAACTACTTCGACGACGTCAGCCACTGCCTCAAGGCCAACACCTCGCCGCACCTGGCCGAGCAGCGCTTCGGCCACCGCGATTTCGTCACCGGCACCGTGGCGCAGATCCTGCGCGGCGAACTGCAGGTGAAGCGCGACAAACCCCTGATCTATTCGCCGTTCGGCATGGGCATCCTCGACCTGGCCCTTGGCCGGCGTATCCATGACGTCGCCCTCGAGCAAGGCTCGGCGGTCGCCGTGCCGTCGTTCTTCGGGGAGGAGCGCAGATGGTGAGCAAGCCCCTGCACATCGGCCTGGTGGGCTGCGGCTCGCGCGGGCTGTCGATCTTCGAGCGCCTGCTGAGCATCGCCGAAACCCGCCCGCAACAGCCGCTGGTGATCGACATCTTCGACCCCAACGTGTTCGGCACCGGCGCCCACTGGCCCAACCAGCCGGACTACCTGCTGCTCAACACCGTGGCCGGGCAACTCGGGGTGTACCCCGACGCGGCGGCCTTCGGCACCCTGCACGATGCCCGCGAACGCTCGGGCCCGGACTTCCTGGACTGGTGCCGGGCCAAGGGGGTCAAGGTCGACCCGAAGACCGGCCTGGTGGCCGACGAAGGCCGCGCAGTGGAGCCGGAGGACTTCCTCCCGCGCCGGCTACTCGGCGCCTACCTGGCCGACGCCTTCTCGCGCATCCTGAGCAGCGCGCCAGCCTGGGTGGCGGTGCGCCTGCACCCGCACCCGGTGGTCGGCCTGCGCACCGATGCGCAGCAGGGCTATCTGCTCAAACTGCCGTCGGGCGACAGTGTGACCGTGGACCGCTTGATCCTGACCGTCGGCCATACCGGGCGTGTGCGGGCAGAAGAAGAAGGCCGGGTGGGCGATATCTACCCGCTGCCGGGCAGCCTCGACAGCATCGCCGCCGGCGAAGCCGTGCTGCTCGAAGGCTTGGGCCTGGGGGCGATGGATACCCTGGCGGCGCTGACCGCTGGCCGCGGTGGCGCCTACCACCGCATGGCCGACGCCAGCCATGTGTACTTCCCCTCCGGCAAGGAGCCGGTGATCTATATCCAGTCGCGTGACGGCCTGCCGTTCCGTGCGCGCCCCAACGGCCTGACCCGGGCGCCACGGCACAAGCCGATCTTCCTCACCAGCACCCATATCGATGCCCTGCGCCAGCAGGCGCCGAACGGCCAGCTGGACTTCGAGCGTGACGTGCTGCCGCGCATGCTGCTGGAAATGCGCGCTGCCGGCATGGCGGTGCTGCACGCCAAGACCGACCCGGCGCGCCACCGTGAAGTGCTGGAGCAACTGCGCAGCGTCAGCCTGCAAACGCCCACCGATACCCACGAAAGCGAGAGCCTGCTGCGTCACTACGAGGCGCTGTCCGGCGCCATCGACCCGCAGGCGCTGATCCTGCACAGCCTGCCGGCGCAGGTGAACGCGCACAATTACCATGCGTGGATATACGACGCCATCGAGGCCGACCTGCACGAGGCCCGCATCGGCCGCGCCGAGTCTCCGGTCAAGGCGGCCATCGAGGTGTGGCGCGACCTGCGTGACCGGCTGCGCGAGGCGGTCGACTTCGACGGCCTCACCGAGGCTTCGCACCGGCAGTTCTACGGCCGCTGGCACAAGGCAATCAACCGCCTGGTGGCCGGGCCGCAGAAGGAGCGCCACGCCGACCTGCTGGCCTTGAGCGACGCCGGGTTGCTGACCTTCCTGCCACCGGGCGCGGTGCCGGCCGCCAAGCCTTACCGGCGCGTGGCCGGTTACGTGCAGGGCAGCGGCGTGCACGACAGCGACTGCGCCCCGGTGCGCGACCTGGCGCGGCTTGGCCTGATCCGCCCACGCACCGATGTGCCGGGCCTGGATGGCATCGATGTCGACGCGGCCTGCCACCCGCGCGCCAGCAGCGGCGAACCGGTGCGCAACCTCTGGGTGCTCGGGCCGCTGGCCGAGGGCTCGTGCTACTACAACCACTACGTCACCTCGGCCGGCGCGCCGTCGCGCCTGTTCATCGACGCCCACAAGGCCGCCTCGGCCATCCTCGACACAGGGACCGCCCCATGAAGCTCTACTACCAGACCCACTCGCCCTACGCCCGCAAGGTGCTGGTGATGGCCCATGAGCTCGGGCTCGCCGAGCGCCTGGAGGTGATCCACCACGAGACCAGCCCCACCACCCGCAACGAGACCATCTACCAGGCCAACCCGCTGGGCAAGGTGCCGGTGCTGATGCTGCCCGAGGGCGAGGCGCTGTTCGACTCGATCGTGATCTGCGATTACCTCGACACCTTGCACCAGGGGCCAAGGCTGATCCCGCTGCAAGGCCCCGAGCGCTACCAGGCCCTGCGCCTGCAGGCGCTGGCCCAAGGCCTGTGCGATGTCGGCATCAAGCTGCGCTGGGAAGTCGAGCGCCGCCCGGCGCACCTGCGCTACCCGGCCTATGGCGAGGGCCAGAAGTACAAGCTCGAAGAGTCGTACCGCTACCTCGAACAACAGGTCGAACTCGACGGCCCACTGAACGTTGGTCACGTAGCCTTGGGCACCGCCCTGGACTGGATCGTGTTCCGCGAGCTCTCGGACTTCTCTCAGCACCCGCGCCTGAACGCCTGGTACCAGCGCTTCTGCGACCGCCCCTCGATGCGCGCCACCGAGTACAGCGGTCAGACCCACGATTAAGGAACACAGCACATGGCTGCTCTCTTGTTGCAAATGTCGCCCATCGGCCTGGTGATCGCCCTGATCCTGCTGGTGCGTCGCCCGCCCGTGCAGGCGGCCCTGGCCGGTGTCGCGGTGGTCTTCCTGCTGTGGGGCATGGGCGCCGCGGCGCCACTGTCGGCGGCCGCCAGCTCGGCGATCATCAAGGACACGATGATCCTGTTCCTCAGCACCGCCTGCGTGATCGTGCCGGGGCTGGCCTTCGTCATCCTGGTGGAGCGCGGCGGCGCGCCGCAGGCCATCGGTGCCTGGGTGCGCGAGCTGGGCTGGAAGCCACCGGCGCAGGTGATCTTCATCGTGCTGGGGTTGGCGCCGCTGCTGGAAGCGATGACCGGCTTCGGCGTCTCGCTGATCGCCACCGTGCCGCTGCTGATGGGGCTGTTCTCGCGCCAGGCGGGGATGAAGATCGCCCTGGCCGGCATGGTCATCATGCCCTGGGGCACCCTGGGCCTGGCCACGGTAATCGGCGGCTTGCTCACCCACCTGCCGGCCAACGAGCTGGGCAGCCATTCGGCGCTGATCAGCGCGCCGGTGTTCCTGGTGCTGGCGGGCATCGCCCTGTGGCAGGCTGGCATTCGCAGCGCCCTGCCGTGGCTGGGACTGTGTGCGGTTTCGGTGCTGTTCAGCGCGGTGCTGTACGGCATCAACCGCTTTGTCGGGCCTGAGGTATCGGGCGTGCTGGCGGGGCTGACAGTGGCCGCCGTGGGCCTGGTGATTTCGTACCTGCAGCGCAAGCGCCTGGTGCGCTGGCCGGCGGCAGCCTGGCCGTACCTGGCGCTGCTGGGGGTAATCGTCGCCTCGCGCGCAGTATTCGTACTGTCGGGCTGGGATGGCGTGTGGGTGATCAAGGGCGAGCATGTATCGTGGAAGCCGCTGGCCTCGCCGGGGCTGGCGCTGTTGATCGTCACCGTGCTGATGACCTTGCGCCAGCGCGCCGAGGGCAGCTTCCCATGGGCCTCGCTGCTCAAGCGCGCCAAGTTCCCGGTGGCGACCATCTTCCTGTTCCTGCTGCTGTCGCAGGTGATGGTCAACGCGGGCTTTCTGGTCGAGGCGCAGCGCGCCCTGCAATCGCTGTCGGGGATTTCGCTGGCGCCGACCGTGGCGCTGCTGGCCGGTATCGCCGGCTACGTCACCGGCTCCAACGTGGGCGGCAACACCCTGGTGATGCCGTCGATCGCCGCCCTGGGCAGCGACTACGGGCCGTGGCTGGCAGCCATGGTCAACAGCGCCGCCGGGCATGGCGCGCTGGGCTCGCTGTCGATCCTTTCACTGATCACCGGGTTGGCGGCCGCCAACCGCGATGAAGAGCACGGGCTGATCCGCTTCGCCTTCGGCCTGGTGGCGCTGAACATCGCCATCGTTGCTGCAACCGGGGTGGTTTTACTTTATGTTCTGGGAGGTCATTCCTAAGCTGGCATAAAGACCCCATGGATCGGTTCGAAGCACCTGATAAACGCTGGCGGAGAGTCAAGGACTGGATCATCCGCCAGATCGACAGCGGTGAATGGCCGGCGCGCACCAAGCTGCCGTCGATCCGCACCCTGGCCCGCCTGTTCGACACCAGCATCACCACCGTGCAGCGGGCCCTGGCCGACCTCGAAGCCAACGCCTATGTGCTGACCGAGCCCAGGGTCGGCTACTTCGTCTCGGCAGCGGGGCGCGCCAACCCGGCCAGCCGCTTCGACTTCTCCAGCGTCACGGTCAACGTCAACCACGCGGTGGTCGCCATGCTCTCCCAGGCAGCCAGCCGCACCACCCTGTCGCTGAGCTCGGCCGTGCTGCATGGCGACCTCACCCCCCACGTGCTGCTCAACAAGTGCATGGCCACACTGGCCAGCAAGGCCGACCTGGCCATCGCCGGGCTGGTGACGCCACCTGGGCATGCGGCGCTGCGCCGGCGCATTGCCGGGCTGATGCTGACCCGGGGCGTGGTCTGCGGCCCGGACGAAGTACTGGTGACCTCCGGCGATACCGTCGCCCTGGAACTGGCCCTGGAGGCCGTGGCCCGGCGCGGTGCCACGGTGGCCATCGAAACCCCCACCTACTACGGCATCCTGCAGACCATCGAGCGCCTGGGGATGCGTGCGCTGCCCATGCGCACTCACGGCGAAACCGGGATCGACATGGAGCACCTCGAAGAGGCGCTGAAGCTTAAAAAAGTCGATGTGATCTTCCTCAACCCGACCCTGCAGAACCCGCGCGGCTTCATCATGCCCGAGGCGGCCCGCGCCAGGCTGTCGCAACTGGCCCGCGAGGCCGATGTGCCGATCATCGAGGACGACATCTTCTTCGACCTGGTGCCGGAAACCGAGCGGCCACGGGCGCTCAAGAGCCATGACAGCACTGGGCAGACCATCTACTGCTCGTCGTTCTCCAAGACCGTCGCCCCGGGCTTTCGGGTGGGCTGGTGCGTGGCCGGCAAGTACCGCGATGCCATCCTCGCGCAGATGTTCTCGCGCAACCTGGCGGTGTCGAGCCTGGCGCAAAGCGCGCTGAACGAGTTCATCGGGCGCGGCTACATGGACGAGCACTGCGCCCGGCTGCGCAGCCAGCTGGCCACGGTGAACGAGGCGATGCTGGGACTGGTGCGTTCGGCCTTCCCGGTGGACACGGTCTACGTGCCGCCGCGTGGGGGGTTCATCCACTGGCTGGAATTGCCGGCGGGGACCGATATGGCCTTGCTTCAGCAGTTGGCCCATGAGCGGGGCTACCACATCGCCGGCAGCGGGATTTTCTTCGCCGATGGCCAGCCCACCACGGGATTGCGCCTATGCCTGGGCAGGCCGCTGACGCCAGAGCTGGCCCAGGGGCTCAAGGTGCTGGGCGAGTGTGCCCGGCAGGCGCTGGAACCGCTTGCCATTGATCTGCCAACCCTGCAAATGCCTTAGACGCTCTGTGTAGGAGCGGTCTTGTGTCACGCAGGGTGGCACGGGCTTCGCCCGTGTTCGCGGGGCAAGCCCGCTCCCACAAGGATCGCGCTAGCTTTATCAGTTGAGCAAGACAGTTGCTCCTACACAGGGATCGTACAACCCGGCACAAGTTGAACCCCATAGAACGTTGACAAGCCGATTCTCACTTGATAATAATCGCCACGGTTGTACGACAACACACAACAAAAACAACAATCAGTGAAGAGTCCCATGCCAACATTCCGTTCGCGCACCCCGCGCCCGTCGCTGCACATCCGTCTCCCGATAACGCTCCCCGGCGAACCCTTGCCGCAGGCCCTGGCCACCTAGCGCCTTGCGCGCTCGACCCCTCATGCCCTGACGGGCTGAACTGAACCACCGCTGCCGTTGGCCGCCTGCGCGTGCCCGGCAATCGGCTGCCTCACATTCGGGAGCACAACAAGCATGAACATCCGCCAACCCCTGCCTTTCGCCCTGCTCGGCGCCGCCCTGCTCGGCAACCTGCCCGGTACCAGCCTGGCCGCCGGCTTCGTCGAGGATGCCAAGGCCACCCTGGGCCTGCGCAACTTCTACATCAACCGTAACTTCGTCGACCCGAGCAACCCGCAGAGCAAGGCCGAAGAGTGGACCCAGAGTTTCATCCTCGATGCCCGCTCCGGTTTCACCGAGGGCCCGGTCGGCTTCGGCGCGGATGTGCTGGGGCTGTGGTCGGTGAAGCTCGACGGCGGTGGCGGCACCTATGGCACCGCCCTGCTGCCACGTCACGACGACGGGCGCCCGGCCGACGACTTCGGCCGCCTGGCGGTGGCGGGCAAGGCGCGCATCTCCAAGACCGAACTGAAGATCGGTGAGTGGATGCCGGTGCTGCCGATCCTGCGTGCGGACGATGGTCGCTCGCTGCCGCAAACCTTCCGCGGCGGCCAGCTCACCTCCAGCGAAATCGCCGGTCTGACCCTCTACGGCGGCCAGTTCCGCGGCAACAGCCCGCGCAACGACGCGAGCATGGAAGACATGAGCTACGGCCGTGGTATCTCGGACCGCTTCAACTTCGCCGGTGGCGAGTACAAGTTCAACCAGGACCGCACTCTGGTCGGCCTGTGGAACGCAGTGCTCAAGGATGTCTACGAACAGCAGTACCTGCAGCTGAGCCACAGCCAGCCACTGGGCAACTGGACCCTGGGCGCCAACCTCGGTTACTTCCAGGGCGGCGAAGACGGCGCCGAGCGCGCCGGCAAACTGGACAACAAGACCTACTCGGGGATGTTCTCGGCGCGGGTGGGCGGCAACACCTTCTACGTCGGCCTGCAGAAAGTCAGCGGCGACACCTGGATGCGGGTCAACGGCACCAGCGGCGGCACCCTGGCCAACGACAGCTACAACGCCAGCTTCGACAACGCCAACGAGCGCTCCTGGCAGGTGCGCCACGACTTCAACTTCGTCACCGTCGGTGTGCCGGGGCTGACCCTGATGAACCGCTACATCAGTGGTGACGACGTGCACAGCGGCGCCATCCGCGATGGCAAGGAATGGGTGCGCGAATCGGAGCTGGCCTACGTGATCCAGAGCGGGGCGTTCAAGGACCTGAGCATCAAGTGGCGCAACTCGAACATCCGCCGCAGCTTCAGCAACAACGAATTCGACGAGAACCGCCTGATCTTCAACTATCCGCTGTCGTTGCTGTGAGTGATTGACAAGCAGCAGAAGCGCTGTCGATAATCGATTTTAGTCATACGACAACCTACAACAAATGACAACTGCGAGCCTGCCATGACCACTACCCGCTTCAACCGCCTGCTCCTCACTGGCGCCGCAGGAGGCCTGGGCCAAGTGCTGCGCGAGCGCCTCCAGGGCTGCGCCGAGGTGCTGCGCCTGTCCGATATCAGCCCGATGGCGCCCGCCAGCGGCCCCCACCAAGAGGTCGTGACCTGCGACCTGGCCGACAAGGCTGCGGTGCTGGCACTGGTCGAAGGGGTGGACGCCATCGTCCACTTCGGCGGCGTATCGGTGGAGCGCCCGTTCGAGGAGATCCTCGGCCCCAACATCTGCGGCGTGTTCCATATCTACGAGGCGGCGCGCAAGCACGGGGTCAAGCGCATCATCTTCGCCAGCTCCAACCACACCATCGGTTTCTACAAACAGGACGAGCGCATCGACGCCCATGCCCTGCGTCGGCCCGACAGCTACTACGGGCTGTCCAAGTGCTACGGCGAGGACGTCGCCAGCTTCTACTTCGACCGCTATGGCATCGAGACCGTCAGCATCCGCATCGGCTCATCGTTCCCCGAGCCGCAGAACCGGCGGATGCTCAGCTCGTGGCTGAGCTATGACGACCTCACCCAACTGATCGAGCGTGGCCTGTTCACCCCGGACGTGGGCCACACCGTGGTCTACGGCGCCTCGGCCAACCCGACGCAGTGGTGGGACAACCGCTACGCCGCGCACCTGGGCTACGCGCCGAAGGACTCCTCCGAGGTGTACCAGGCCAAGGTCCAGGCGCAGCCGATGCCTGCCGCCGATGACCCGGCGATGGTCTACCAGGGTGGCGCCTTCGTCGCTGCCGGGCCTTTCGATTGAGCCACCCAGGGCCAGGAGGCCGTCCATGCACGCAGAACTGATTCTCGACGCCCGCAACGGCACCGGCGAAAGCCCGGTATGGCACCCCAGCGAACAGGCCTTGTACTGGGTCGACATTCCCGCCGGCCAGTTGCACCGCTGGCGGGCGGCGGATGCCACGCATCAACACTGGCAGGCCGATGAAATGCTCGCCTGCATCGCCCGCAGCGCCAGCCCCGAGGGCGGCTGGATCGCCGGCATGCAGAGCGGCCTGTTCCATCTGCAGCCCACCGCCCAGGGCACCCTGGCCAGCCGCCCGCTGGCTGGCGTGGCCCATGCTCGCGAGGGCATGCGCTTCAACGACGGGCGCTGCGACCGCCAGGGCCGTTTCTGGGCCGGCACCATGTTGATGGACATGCAGCAAGGCGCCACGGTTGGCGCGCTGTACCGCCACGACGGCGACGGCCAGCCGCTGCACCTGCAGCAGGACGGCATGATCGTGCCCAACGGCTTGGCCTTCAGCCCCGATGGCAAGCGCATGTACCTGTCCGACTCGCACCCCCAGGTGCAGGCCATCTGGGCCTTCGACTACGACACCGACAGCGGCACCCCGCATAACCGTCGACTGTTCGTCGACATGCGCGACTACCCCGGCCGCCCCGACGGCGCCGCCATCGACCAGGACGGCTGCTACTGGATCTGCGGCAACGACGCAGGCCTGGTGCACCGCTTCACCCCCGACGGCAAGCTCGACCGCTCGCTGCCGGTACCGGTGAAGAAGCCGGCCATGTGCGCCTTCGGCGGCCCTGGCCTGGACACGCTGTTCGTCACCTCGATTCGCCCCGCAGGCGTGGACCTTGCCGACCAGCCGCTGGCCGGTGGCGTGTTCGCCCTGACCCCGGGCGTCAAAGGCCTGGAGGAGCCTGCCTGGCGCAACTGAGCCTGCTCTACCGCACTGCCCACACGAACGAAACCAGACAATAACAACACCGGAGTTTCCTCATGACCTTGAAGCACAAGTGGCTACTGGCCGCCCTCCCCTTCGCCCTGTCCATGTCGGTCTCGGCCGCCACCCTGAACATCAAGTTCGCCGAGATCCACCCCAGCGGCTACCCGACCGTGGTCGCCGAAGAACACATGGGCAAGAAGCTCGAAGCGGCCAGCAACGGCGCGATCACCTTCAAGATGTTCGCCGGCGGTGTGCTGGGTTCGGAAAAGGAAGTGATCGAGCAGGCGCAGATCGGCGCGGTGCAGATGACCCGCGTGAGCCTGGGCATCGTCGGCCCGGTGGTGCCGGATGTGAACGTGTTCAACATGCCGTTCGTGTTCCGCGACCACGAGCACATGCGCAAGGTCATCGATGGCGAGATCGGCCAGGAAATCCTCGACAAGATCACCAACTCCGACTTCAACCTGGTGGCCCTGGCCTGGATGGACGGCGGCACCCGCAGCCTCTACACGAAAAAGCCGGTACGCAGCATCGAAGACCTCAAGGGCATGAAGATCCGCGTGCAGGGCAACCCGCTGTTCCTCGACATGATGAACGCCATGGGCGGCAACGGCATCGCCATGGACACCGGGGAAATCTTCAGCGCCCTGCAGACCGGGGTGATCGACGGCGCCGAGAACAACCCGCCGACCCTGCTTGAGCACAACCACTACCAGAGCGCCAAGTACTTCACCCTGACCGGCCACCTGATCTTGCCGGAGCCAGTGGTGATGTCGAAAACCACCTGGGAGAAGCTCACCCCCGAGCAGCAGACCCTGGTCAAGACTGTCGCCCGTGAGGCGCAGATGGAAGAGCGTGCACTGTGGGACGCCAAGTCGGCTGCCAGTGAAGCCAAGCTCAAGGCGGCGGGCGTGGAGTTCATCAGCGTCGACAAGAAGCCGTTCTTCGACGCCACCGCCCCCGTGCGGGAAAAGTACGGTGCGCAATACGCCGACCTGATGAAGCGCATCGCCGAGGTCCAGTAACCCCGGCTCCGTTCCCAGATGACTCCTGCAGGGCGGCACGCGCCGCCCTGCAGCTTCGGTGATGCCCTATGAAAAATTCATTCCTGCGTCTGAACGACGCCCTGTACCGCGGCTGTATCTGGATCGCCGGCCTGTCGATCCTGACCATGACGCTGATCATTCCCTGGGGCATCTTCGCCCGCTACGTGCTGGGCACCGGCTCCAGCTGGCCGGAGCCGGTGGCGATCCTGCTGATGGTGGTGTTCACCTTCCTCGGCGCGGCGGCCAGCTACCGCGCCGGGGCACACATGGCGGTGGCGATGCTCACCGACCGCCTGCCACCCGCCCAGCGCCAGGCTGCGGCACTGCTGGTGCAACTGCTGATGCTGTTGGTGTGCGTGTTCATGACCTGGTACGGCTACAAGCTGTGCGTGACCACCTGGAAGCAGTTCCTCGCCACCCTGCCGTCGGTGCGGGTCGGGCTGACCTACGCGCCGATCCCGATCGGTGGCGCGATCACCCTGGTATTCGTGCTGGAAAAACTCATCCTCGGCGATCAGAGCCAGCGCCAGGTGATGCGCTTTGACGTCGTCGAAGCAAACGAAGGAGCGGCATGATGGATGCGTTGATTCTGATAGGCAGCTTCCTCGCGCTGATCCTGCTGGGCATGCCAGTGGCCTATGCCCTGGGCCTCTCGGCGCTGATCGGTGCGTGGTGGATCGATATCCCGCTGCAGGCCATGATGATCCAGGTGGCCAGTGGGGTTAACAAGTTCTCGCTGCTGGCCATTCCGTTCTTCGTGCTGGCCGGCGCGATCATGGCCGAAGGCGGAATGTCGCGGCGGCTGGTGGCGTTCGCCGGGGTGCTGGTGGGCTTCGTGCGCGGCGGCTTGTCGCTGGTCAATATCACCGCCTCGACCTTCTTCGGCGCGATCTCCGGCTCGTCGGTGGCCGACACCGCCTCGGTCGGTTCGGTGCTGATCCCGGAAATGGAACGCAAGGGCTACCCACGGGAGTTCTCCACCGCCGTCACCGTCAGCGGCTCGGTGCAGGCGCTGCTCACCCCACCCAGCCACAACTCGGTGCTGTACTCGCTGGCGGCCGGGGGCACGGTGTCGATTGCCTCGCTGTTCATGGCCGGGGTGATGCCTGGGCTGTTGATGAGCGCGATTCTGATGGGCATGTGCCTGATCTTCGCGAAAAAACGCAACTACCCCAAGGGCGAGGTGATCCCGCTGCGCCAGGCGCTGAAAATCGCCGGTGAGGCGCTGTGGGGCCTGATGGCAATGGTGATCATCCTCGGCGGCATTCTGTCCGGGGTATTCACCGCCACCGAGTCGGCAGCGATCGCCGTGGTCTGGTCGTTCTTCGTGACCATGTTCATCTACCGCGACTACAAGTGGCGCGACCTGCCCAAGCTGATGCACCGCACGGTGCGGACCATCTCCATCGTGATGATCCTGATCGGCTTCGCGGCCAGCTTCGGCTACGTCATGACGCTGATGCAGATCCCGTCGAAGATCACCACGCTGTTCCTGACCCTGTCGGACAACCGCTACGTGATCCTGATGTGCATCAACTTCATGTTGCTGCTGCTGGGCGCGGTGATGGACATGGCGCCGCTGATCCTGATCCTCACACCGATCCTGCTGCCGGTGATCACCGGTATCGGCGTGGACCCGGTGCACTTCGGCATGATCATGCTGGTCAACCTGGGGATCGGCCTGATCACCCCACCGGTGGGGGCGGTGCTGTTCGTCGGCTCGGCGATCGGCAAGGTCAGCATCGAATCCACGGTCAAGGCGCTGCTGCCGTTCTACCTGGCGCTGTTCCTGGTGCTGATGGCGGTGACCTACATTCCGGCCATCTCGCTGTGGCTGCCGAGCGTGGTGCTGTAATGCCACAAGGCGGGCCTTGATGGCCCGCCCTCCCCTGCAGACGGACCCTGCATCATGGCTGTCGCCTTCGCTACGCCTCACCTCTTCCCCCGCAAACTGGCGGTAGCGCTGCTGGCGCTGCTGGCCTGTTGCTTCGCCGGCAACCACATTGCCGCGCGCATCGCTTTCGACAACGACACCGGCGTATTGCTGGCCATCCTCTGCCGCTCGGGCCTGACCCTGCTGGCCCTGGGTGGCCTGCTGCTGTGGCAACGCCAGCCGCTGGGGCTGCCTGCCGGCGCGTGGCGCTGGCAATTGCTGCTGGGCCTGCTGATCGCCACCCAGAGCCTGTGCCTGTACTCGGCCGTGGCCCGCATTCCGGTGGCCTTGGCGCTGCTGGTGGGCAACACCTTCCCGATCCTGCTGGCGCTGTTGACCTGGGCCCTCGGCGGGCCGCGGCCAACCCGGCGCACCGCCGTGCTGATGGGCTTGATCCTGTTCGGTCTGGTGCTGGCGCTGGACGTGCCCTCACGCTTGAACGGCAGCGCCGAGGCCACCCCGGACTGGACCCTGGGGGTGAGCCTGGCGTTCTGCGCTGCCTGCGTATTCGCCTGCGCCTTGTGGATCACCGACCACAAGCTGGCCGGGGTACGCGGCCCGGTGCGCAGCATGCTGACCCTGCTGATCGTGTTCGCCAGCATGCTGCTGGCCGGCGCCGGTGGCCTGATGCCGGCCGGGCTGGCGCTGCCGGGCAGCAGTGGCGGCTGGTTGGCCCTGGCCAGCCTGGTGGTGCTGTACGGCACGGCCTTCACCCTGCTGTTCGTGTGCATGCCGCGGCTGAACATGGCGCAGAACGCCCCGGTGATGAACATCGAGCCGATCGCCACCCTACTGCTGGGCTGGGCCCTGCTCGGCCAGCTACTCAATACCTTGCAACTGCTCGGCGCCGCCGTGGTGGTGTGCGGGATCGTCCTGTTGACCTATCGCAAGGCGGGCTGAAGCTGCCTGCAACCTTGGAGCGCTTAGATGCCTGTGCCTGAACTGCACCTGCAAGACCGTCTGACCCGCCTGAGCCTGGCGCCTACCCTGGGCGCCAGCCTGGTCAACTGGCAGGTCAAGGCCAGCGGCCAGGCGCTGCTGCGCCACAGTGATGCCGCCGCCCTGGCCAGCGGATCGCCACGGCGCCTGGGCTGCTACCTGCTGGCGCCCTGGTCGAACCGCATCGCTGAGGGCGGTTTCCAGTGCCCTGACGGCTGGCTGGCGCTGGCGCCCAATACCGACCATGACCCCTACCCTATCCATGGCAGTGCCTGGCACCAGCCCTGGCAGGTCGACAACGTGGATGACGGCCATGCCCGCCTGAGCCTGGACAGCCAGGTGCCCTTTGCTTACCACGCGACCCTGGACGTGCGCCTGGATGAAGGCTGCCTGACCCTTGAGCTTGAAGTGACCCACCTCGACCCACGGCCGACCTGGCATGGGCTGGGCTTTCACCCGTACTTTCCGCGCTTCGCCGACACCCGCTTGCTGGCGCCCGCGCAGCAGGTGTGGGTGGGTGATGAGGGGCAGTTGCCCTCGCGCCAGGCCACGATCCCGCCGCAATGGTGTTTCGACACGCCGCAGGCATTGCCCAGCGAGGTGGTCGATCATGCCTTCAGCGGTTGGCAAGGCGCCTGCAGCATTATCCAGCCGACGGCGGGTTATCGCCTCGATTGCCATGCCAGGGGTGCCGATCACTACCTGCTGTACTGCCCCCAGGGGCAGGGGTTCTTCTGCTTCGAGCCGGTCAGCCACCCGATCAACGCCCATCATTTGCCCGATCGGCCGGGCTTGCGGCTGCTGCGCCAGCATGAACGGCTGCACCTGGGTTTCAGCCTGCAGTACCAGGCACTTGGCACCGACTGAAAACGCCAAAGGGGCTGCAAGCAGCCCCTTTGGTACAACGCAACGGGATCAACGGCCCGAGCCGAGCGCCACCTTCGCCTCTGTCAGTACCGCCTCACGGGGTTCACTGCGCAACTCGCGCGCCAGGTTCCACACCACTAGCGCAGCAATGATGTCGAACGCCGCCAGCACCACGAACAGCGGGCTGTAGCCGATCTGCGTGACCAGGATGCCGAACACCAGGGTGAACACCGCCGCCCCCAGGTAGCCGAACATGCCGCCCATGCCGGTGGCAGTCGCCACCTGGTCCTTGCTGAAGGAGTCGGAAGTGATCGAGTACAACGCGCCGGACAATGTCTGGTGGGCAAAACCGCCGATGCACAGCAGCAGGATCGCCGTGTACGGGCTTTCCACCAGGCCGATGCAGGCGGGGCCGATCATGCAGCTGGCGCCGAACACCAGGACCATCTTGCGCGAGGTGAACAGCGACACCTTGCAGTAGCGGTGGAACAGCGGGCTGAGGTATCCGCCCAGCACACAGCCGATATCCGCGGCCAGGAACGGCAGCCAGGCGAACATCGCCACTTCCTTGATGTTCATGTGTCGCTCGGTCATCAGGTACAGCGGGATCCAGGCGTTGAAGGTCTGCCAGGCCGGCTCGGAGAGGATCCGCGCCGAGGCGATGGCGTAGAAGTTGCGCTCTTTGAAGATGCGCTTCCAGGCGCCCTTGACCCGCGCCTCTTGCTTGAAGTGGGCTTCCTGGCCGGACAGGATGTAGTCGCGCTCCGCTGCACTCAGGCGCTTCTGATCCTTGGGGTGCTTGTACAGCAGCATCCACAGCAGGGTCCAGACGATCCCCGAGGCACCGACGATGACGAACGCCAGTTGCCAGCCGCTGTGCAGGATGGCCCAGACCACCAGCGGCGGCGCCAGCAACGCGCCCAATGACGAACCGATGTTGAACCAGCCGATGGCCACCGAACGCTCTTTGGCCGGGAACCATTCGGTGGTGGCCTTGACGCCGGCAGGCAGGCCGGCCGCTTCGGTCATCCCCAGCAACCCGCGCATGAACGCCAGACTCTGCCAGCCGCTGGCCAGCGCCGCCCCGGCACAGGCCAGCGACCAGGCCAGGGCGAACACCGCAAAGCCCAGCTTGGTACCAATGAAGTCGATGACCCAGCCGGCGATGGGTTGCATCAGGGCGTAGCAGACCTGCCAGGTGGCGACGATCTTGGCGTATTGCTCGGTACTGATGGAGAGGTCGGACATCAAGGTGGGGGCAGCCACCGAGAGGGTATTGCGGGCGAGGTAGTTGACGACCAGTCCAGCCGTGACAAGGCTGACCATCCACCAACGGATGCCTTTAATGCTCATGGGTCACCTGAATTATTTTTAGAGTTGCTGGTGATTGCCCGCGGTCGCACGGGCGACTTGAGACAAATTGTTTCAGGCGAGAGAGTGCCATGTCATAGGTCGTCGTACAACAATTTTAAGCGATCGCGTAGACGTATTGACCTCTGACTGAGCTATATCGGGGCTTTCATATGCCTTGCGTGGGAAGCCTGGATGGGGAAATCACCTAGTTGTACGATGTCGCGAAGATCAGCTTAGATGGTGCTGGGCACGCAGGTGCTCGGCCAGCATGTCGATGAAGGTGCGTACCTTGGTCGAGCCGTACTTGCTCTCACGGTGCAGCACATGGATCGGCCAGGGCGCTTCTTCGTACTCGGCAAGGATCACCTGCAGCCGCCCGGCCGCCAGCTCGTCGGCCACCTGGTAGGACAGCAGCCGGGCGATACCCAGCCCGGCACTGGCGGCGGCGATGGCCGCGTCGTTGCTGGTCACGGTCAGGCGGGGCTTCATGCGGATCAGGGTCGGGTCGTCGATGGCGCCGAAGCGCCAGTCGGTGCGTGGCGAAAGAACGCCGGCGGCGATGATCGCGTGGCCTTGCAGCTCGCTCGGATGGCGTGGGGTGCCGTGTTGTTCGAGATACTCCGGCGAAGCACACAGCAGCCTGCGCATGCTGCCCACGCGCAGGGCCTTGAGGCCGGAGTCGGGTAGCTGGCCGATCCTTACCGCCACATCCATGCCCTCCTCGACCAGGTTCACCACCCGGTCGAGGAAGTAGGCCGATACGTCCACCTCAGGGTACTGCTGCAGGTAGCGGACGATGCAGGGCATGACGAACTTCTTGCCGAACAGGATCGGCGCGGTCACGGCCAGGTCGCCCTTGGGCGCGGCGTTGATGCCGGCGGCCGCTTCGTTGGCTTCGATGATGCTGGCGAGGATATGCCGGGTGTCTTCCAGGTAGCGCCCGCCGGCTTCGGTCAGGCGCACGCTGCGGGTGGTGCGCAGCAGCAGCTTGACCCCGAGTTGTTCTTCCAGGGCCGTGACGGCACGGGTCACTGCCGCCGGCGATATCGCCAGGCGGCGGGCAGCGGCGGCGAAGCTTTCCAGTTCGCCGACGGCGACGAACACCTTCATCAGGTGGATCTGGTCCATGCGGGCTCCTGGGCCTCGGGGGTGCGGGGGATTATCCGTTATAGCGGGGTTTTGTGCTGGCTTCACCGGCCCCATCGCCGGCAAGCCGGCTCCCACACAGACCGCATGACTCCAAGTTATACGCCATCCCTGTGGGAGCCGGCTTGCCGGCGATAGGGCCGATAGGGCCAACCTCACAGCTCCAATACCAACGGCTGCGCACCGTCCTCCGGCTGGGCCGGCACCGCGCAGCAGATCAGCACACTGCCGCTGTCAGGCAGCTCGGCAGGTGGGTTGGGATAATGCACCTGACCACTGATCACGCGGGTTTTGCAGGTACCGCAGGAGCCGCCCCGGCAACTGAAATCCGGCGACAGGCCACGGCGTTCTGCCAGCTCCAGCAGCGTGCCGCTGTCGGGCGCCCAGCGGGCTTCCTTGGCGGAACTGGCGAAGTACACCGGCACTGGCTGGGTGGCGGCCGGGGGCTGTTGCAGCACGGGTTGCCGGTCGTCGGTGTGGCGGCGCAGGGTCGAGGGGCCGAACGCCTCGGCGTGGATGCGTGCGTCGGGCACATGCACCGCACGCAGGCCTTCGTACAGGTCCTGGGTGAAACTGGCCGGACCGCACAGGTAGAAGTCGTAGTCGTCCAGCGCCAGGGTGGCCTTGATCTGGGCGATGCCCAGACGGCCGGCGAACTCGAAATCGCGGCCAGGCACGGCATGGGCTTCGGGCTGGCTCAGGGCGCGGTGGATAGCCAGCAGGTCACCGGCCTGCTGCTTGAGTACGGCGAGCTCCTGCCGGAACGGCAGCTCTGCCAGGCTGCGCCCGCCGTGGAACAGGTGGATACGCCTGCCCTGCCCGGTTTTGAGTTGCTCACGGAGCATGGCCATCAGCGGTGTGATGCCGACCCCGGCACCAATCAGCACCAAGGGCCGCTGGCTCTGTTGATCGAGGGTGAAATTGCCCATGGGCAGGCGCACATCCAGCACGTCACCGACCTTCAAGCGCTCATGCAAGTGCCGCGATGCCGGGCCTTGCGCCTTGACGCTGATGCGCAGGTAACCGTCGGAAGGAGAGCTGGAAAGGCTGTAGGTGCGCACCAGCGGAGCCTCGCCGTCGAGTTGCAGGCGCACGGGGATGTGCTGCCCTGGGGCGAAGGGCACGGGCTTGCCGCCATCGGGCTGTAGGTAGAACGAGCGGATGTCGCGGCTTTCCTGTTCGATACGCGCCACCCGCCAGGCCAGCCACTGGCGCTGCCGCTCACGCTGTTGCAGGCGCTGCTCGGCCTCGACCCAGGTGCCGGTCGCCAGGCTGGTCGGGGCGTATTCCTGGAAGGCCCAGCGCAGCGACACCGCTGCCGGGCGCAGCACCACCTGCTCGACGTCCAGCGCCCAGAGCCGCTCGGCGCCTTCGAATGCAGCGATCAGCGGGCTGTCGAGCATCACCTCGGTGCGGCCGGACAGCTGCAACACGTCGCCGGTAGCGAAATCGACGAACAGCAGGCCGGCCACCGGGTTCACCAGCAGGTTGCCGAGGGTATTGAAATGCAGGTTGCCGGCGTAGTCGGGAATGGTCAGCCGGTTGCCTTCGACCTTGACGAAACCTGGGCGGCCGCCGCGATGGGACACGTCCACCGAGCGCCGGCCATCGTCATGTTCGACGTAACTGGCGACGAAGAAGGTGTCGGCGCCTTCCATCATCGCCCGGGTTTTAGCATCGAGTACCCTTGCATCCTGACGACCCTGCGAGGGCTCATCGACACGGGTGTATTCGCGCAACTGAATGTACTGCGGGCAGTTGCCGAACGATTGCTCGACCGCCACCTCCAGCGGCCCCGCTGCGACGCGGCGGGCCAGGCCGTTGAGGCGATTGCGCCGGCGGGTATGCAGCTCGATCCCCAGCAGGCCGATGGCGCCCCCCTGGGCCAGGCCAGGCGTGGCGGGATCATCGCTGGCCAGCTCGGTGTCGATCAGCAGCTGCTTCGGATCAGGCGAGCTGACGAAGCCTTCCGGGCCTTCGAGCAGGGTTGCCCAGGGTTTGCCCTGCGCATCCACGGCACCGGCCACGATGAACGGCAGCTGGTGGTAGAACACGCGATGCTGGTCAGGCATATGGTCGCGGATGACTTTCTGCCCGAACGCCTCCATGCGCTCGGCAACGCCGACTTGCTCTTGCAGTCGTTTTTCACCTTCGTGCCAGGGAGAGCGCATGGCAGCATTCCTCAAGGGTTACAGCGTGGTCTGCAGGCCGATCACCGTACGTGGCATCGGCACGAACCCTGGCAGCGCTTCGATGCGGGCAAGCCAGGCGCGCACATTCGGGTAGGGTTCCAGCGACACATTGCCCTCTGGCGCGTGGGCGATGTAGGAGTAGTTGGCGATATCGGCGATGGTCGCCTCGCTGCCCACCAGGAACGGGCGCTGGGCCAGTTCGGCATCGATGACCTTGAGCAGGGTGTGGGCGCGGCCGATGACCTCGTCGGTGTTGAACGAGGCGCCGAACACGGTCACCAGACGCGCGGCAGCAGGGCCGAAGGCCAGGGGACCGGCGGCCACCGACAGCCAGCGCTGTACGCGGGCGGCACCGACTGGGTCCTGGGGCAGCCAGCGTTCACCGCCGTAGGCCTTGGCCAGGTACACCAGAATCGCGTTGGAGTCGGCGATCACGGTGCCGTTGTCGTCGATCACCGGCACCTGGCCGAACGGGTTGAGGGCGAGGAAATCAGGTTGCTTGTGCGCGCCCTTGGCGAGGTCGACGAACACCAGTTCGGTGGGCAGGTTCAGCAGCGACAACATCAGCTCGATGCGGTGGGCATGGCCGGATTTGGGGAAGTTGTAGAGTTTGATCGGGGTTGGCATGTGCTTGGCTCCGGATCAGCGCCGGGAGTGGCGCTGCTGGAGAACATGCTGCACTGGATCGGTTGGCAGCAGAATCGGTGCCGAGAGCAATCCAGTATTTCGGCAGGCGAAATAATCAGCCCTGCGTTCGGGGTCTTAATGCCGCTGCTGTTTCTGATACTGGTACAAGCCGCGCGCCGCCTCCACTACCTGCGGCACACAGGCCTGCAGTTCATCGAAGCTCATCGAGTCGAGCAACTCGAAGTTGTCTTCCAGGCCGTGCAGCGAGATGGCCTTGAGCAGACGGTCCTGCTCTGGCGGCAGCGCGCTCCATTCGGCGACTTGCGTGCCGCGCATATAGCCGAAGCACCACTCTTCGAGAATGATCGCCGGCCCTCCTTCATCCTCGCTCTCTTCGAACAATGGCTCGAAGTCGGCAAGGTTATCGGCCAGTTCTTCCGCGATCTGGCTGGCGTAGCGCAGCATCAGCGCGGTGTAGGCCTCTTCATGGGCGGGCTTCTTGAATTTCGGGACCTTGCCACCTGAAACGGCAGGCAGCCATGTTTCTGGGTTGACCTGGATCGGCGAGCTGGCCAGGGCAGTGAACAAGCCGTTGAGCTCGGCCAGGTTGATGACCGAATAGTCGTTGCCGTAGGTAATCAGCAGGTCTTCGAGGCGGTCGAGTTCTTTTTCGCTGAGCGGGGGGAGCATGGGGTGGGGTGTCCTGGGAAAGGAAATTGGGTGAACCCTAACACATGGCAGAAGTGGCTATGAAACGATCGCGGGGCAAGCCCGCTCCCACGTGTCCGACAACGTGCCTGACAACGTGGGAGCGGGCTTGCCCCGCGACGAGGGTGCTACGGTTTAGACCGCCAGCGCGCGCTCACGCAGCTCGCTGTTGAGGATGCGGTCGTTCTCGCTGTAGTCGACCGGGCAGTCGATCACGTGCACGCCTGGGGTCTTGATGCAGTGCTCCAGCAGCGGCAGCAAGCCTTCGGCGCTTTCGACGCGGTGGCCGTTGGCACCGTAGGCTTCGGCGTATTTGACGAAGTCCGGGTTGCCGTAGTCCAGGCCGAAATCGGTGAAGCCCATGTTGGCCTGCTTCCAGCGGATCATGCCGTAGCCGTCGTCACGCAGGATCACCACGGTGATGTGCATGCCCAGACGTACCGCGGTTTCCAGCTCCTGGCTGTTCATCATGAAGCCGCCATCGCCGCACACCGAGATCACCGGGCGGTCCGGGTACACCAGGTGCGCCGCCATGGCCGACGGCAGGCCGGCGCCCATGGTCGCCAGGGCGTTGTCGAGCAGCACGGTGTTGGGCTTGTGCGCCTTGTAGTTGCGGGCGAACCAGATCTTGTAGATGCCGTTGTCCAGGGCAACGATGCCTTCGGACGGCAGCACGCGACGGATGTCGGCGACCATGCGCTGCGGGTAGACCGGGAAGCGGTTGTCGTCGGCGCCTTCGGCGATCTGCGCTTCGTTGGCTTCACGGATGGCCAGCAGGCGGGTGAAGTCCCAGTGGCTGGTGTCGGTCAGGGCTTCGCTGATCTGCCACACGGCGTTGGCGATGTCGCCGATCACTTCCACCTGCGGGAAGTAMACGGCRTCGACTTCGGCGGAGCGGAAGCTCACGTGGATCACTTCGGTRCCGCCACGSACCATGAAGAAYGGYGGCTTCTCGATCACGTCGTGGCCGATGTTGACGATCAGGTCGGCGGCTTCGACGGCGCGGTGCACGAAATCACCGGARGACAGCGCGGCGTTACCCAGGAAGCGSGGGTGACGCTCGTCGACCACACCTTTACCCATCTGGGTGGTGATGAACGGGATGCCGGTCTTGTCGATCAGTTGCTTGAGGACCTTGGCGGTCATCTTGCGGTTGGCGCCGGCGCCGATCACCAGGATCGGGTTACGGGCGTTCTTSAGYTTCTCGACGGCRGCTTCGATGGCCACGTGCTCGGCCAGCGGGCGACGGTGCAGGCTACGCGGGATCGGCAGCGCGTCGGTCTGCTCGGCGGCGATGTCTTCCGGCAGTTCCAGGTGCACGGCACCSGGYTTCTCTTCTTCGGCCAGRCGGAAGGCTTCGCGCATGCGGGCCGGGATGTTGTCGGCCGAGGCGAACTGRTGGGTGTACTTGGTGATGGGGTCCATCATGCCGCACACRTCGATGATCTGGAAGCGGCCCTGTTTGGACTTCTTGATCGGCTTCTGGCCGGTGATCATCATCATCGGCATACCGCCGAGGTAGGCGTAGGCGCTGGCGGTCACCAGGTTGGTGGCGCCGGGGCCGAGGGTCGACAGGCTGACGCCGGTCTTGCCGGTCAGGCGGCCATAGGTGGCAGCCATGAAGCCTGCGGACTGCTCATGGCGGGTCAGTACCAGCTTGATCTTCGATTTGCGCAGGGACTCGAGCAGGTCGAGGTTCTCCTCGCCGGGGATGCCGAATACGTACTCAACACCTTCACTTTCCAAACATTGCACAACGAGATCAGCTGCCTTGGCCATCTATTTGCCCTGCCACTATCGAGAGTGAGCCACGCGGGCAGATGACGAGATCTCTACCCGGTGCTTAATGAGTTTTATGGTAAAGAGGAGAATCTTGGATTATTCAGTCTTTCGAAGAATCACCAAGGTGGCGTCAATTGCAATCAAAGCATTCAACGCAAGCGCCGACACGCCAACGGTCGCTCGTGCCGGGTAAGGCGCTTCAAAATAGCGGCTCATTATTTCGTTCACGACACCGAAGTGCGAAAGTTCGGTGAGATAAATAGTGAGTTTTCCTACGTCAGAAAAACCACCGCCTGCGGCCTGTGCAACTGCCTGGAGGTTCTCGAGCACCTGAATGGTTTGGGCTTCAATCCCCTGAGCCAATTCCATCTTTTCAGGGTGAAGCGCGATTTGCCCTGTCAGGAAAACCAACTCCCCCATTTGGACTGCTTGCGAATACGGGCCGATAGCTTTCGGCGCCTGATCACTGTGGATAGCGATTCTGCTCATCAAAATTGATCCTGTCTTAGGGAGCGATCCAGCCCGCCTGCCAATGCTTGCCTTGCACAATAAAGCGTGCCCGCTGGTGGATAGCCTGGGTAAGGTCAAGCCACTCGATTTTTCTTAGGTGAACAACCACTACTGCGAAATTTTCGAAACCATCCATGTGCGCTTCATAGGCTGATGAAGGTGAAGAAATTGCCTCGCCCGGTATGCACCCATGGCGAAAGAGCGCTTGAGTTCTTCCTCGTGCCTGCTCCCAATGCTTGGCGAGGAGCGAAACATCCGACAAAGATTCACCCAGGCCTTCAATCCGAAGCTGAAGCTTGCCAGACGGGTCGACGGAGGTAATACCGACTCTAGGCTCGGCAAGTATCTCGGCAAACTTCGCCGACCGCTTGTCCACATAAAAGATGATCGATCTCGTGGACTCATCCGCATGGCGCAAGACAACAGTGCTTACCTTGGGCTGCCCTTCAGCATTGATCGTGGCCAGTTGCATCAAGCGAAATGGATTTTGAATACCGCCAACAGGGATGGATAAGTCCGACCATACCTTGGCCAATATCAGATCAAGCATGGCAATCGCCCAACATGAAAAAGGGCCGCGTACTGTGTGCGGCCCGGAAGTGCTTAGACGCTGCGGGTTACGCCGCCGTCGACCTTGATGTTCTGGCCGGTAATGTAGGCTGCCCCTTCGCTCGCCAGGAAGGCGATAGTCGCGGCGATCTCCTCACTGGTGCCATAGCGCTTGAGCGGCACACCTTCTCGACGCTGTTCGGTAGCAGGGAGACTGTCGATCCAACCAGGCAGCACGTTATTGATGCGAATGTTGTCAGCGGCGTACTTGTCAGCAAAGATTTTGCTGAACGACGCCAGGCCAGCACGGAAAACTGCCGAGGTAGGGAAGAGTTCGCTTGGCTCGAACACCCATGCAGTAGAAATGTTGATAATTGCACCACCGTTCTGGCGCTGCATGTATGGCGTCACCAGTCGCGCGGGGCGAATTACGTTCAGCAGGTATGTCTCCATACCCTGATGCCAGTCTTCGTCGCTGATCTCAAGGATCGGTGCCCGCGGGCCATGGCCGGCGCTGTTGACCAACACATCAATACGGCCCCATTTCTGAATGACTGCGTCGACCAGGCGCTGCAGATCTTCGTTTGACTGGTTGCTGCCGGTTACGCCGATACCACCTAACTCTTGCGCCAGGGCCTCCCCTTTGCCAGAGGAAGAAAGAATTCCGACCTTGAAGCCGTCGGCAGCCAGCCTGCGTGCTGCTGCCGCTCCCATGCCGCTACCACCGGCAGTGACGATTGCTACTTTTTCTACTGACATACATCCTCCTAAGTGAGGCGTGGACGGGTTGTTGGTGAAACGAGACTAGCAGCGCTCGCTGCCTATCAGAGAGACAACAACCCTTGTTCATGTCAGTAGAAAATCTATAGCCTTGGCATTTCCAGTTCCGTGATGTCCGACCTGAGGCGGCTTCTGAAATAGAGGACATCAGTCACGCCAGCCGATTGCTTGGGCATTCGAAGGAGGGAATCAGCGAGCCCTCGAAAGGCTGAAGTTTCGGAACTCCACCCTTTTTTCGACCCACAAAGAAAAACCCCGCAGACGTTAATCTGCGGGGCTTTCGAATATGGAGGCCGAGGTCGGAATCGAACCGGCGTAGACGGATTTGCAATCCGGAGCATAACCACTTTGCTACTCGGCCTCAAAGTCGGAGTCAGCTTTCGCTATCTCCTTGAAACCGCTGGGCTTTTTCAAGTTCAGCTGCGTTTCGATGGAGGCCATTATGTCGGCAATCGATTGACCTTGCAACCCCCTTCAAGAAAAAAATCTTCAAGGGCTTCAAGGTGTTAGCGAAGGCGCCCAAGTTTGCTCCACAGCCCTACCAGGGTGTTCTCCACCGCGCCACTGGCAGCCACGCCAATACGCTCCTGCAAGCTCTTGCGCTCGGCAAAACGCAGGTGGAATACATTGGCCTCGCGGGCGCTGCGGCTCAGGTACTCGTCACTGGTGCCAAGCTCATCGACCAGTTGGCGGTTGAGGGCGGCAATGCCCAGCCAGACTTCGCCGGTCGCCACCTCATCGATGTGCAACTGCGGACGGTAGCGGGCAACGAAGTCCTTGAACAGCTGATGGGTGATGTCGAGGTCTTCCTGGAATTTCTCCCGGCCCTTTTCGGTGTTCTCGCCGAACACCGTCAGGGTGCGCTTGTATTCGCCTGCCGTGAGCACCTCGAAATCGATATCGTGCTTCTTCAGCAAGCGGTTGATATTGGGCAGCTGCGCCACCACGCCGATCGAACCGAGCACGGCGAACGGCGCGCTGACGATCTTCTCGCCGATACAGGCCATCATGTAGCCGCCGCTGGCGGCGACCTTGTCGATGCAGATGGTCAAGGGAATGCCGGCTTCGCGAATGCGCGCCAGCTGTGAAGCCGCCAGGCCGTAGCTGTGCACCAGGCCGCCCCCGCTCTCCAGGCGCAGCACCACTTCGTCACGGGGTGTGGCCAGGGTCAACAGCGCAGTAATCTCGTTGCGCAGGCTTTCGGTGGCCGAAGCCTTGATGTCGCCATCAAAGTCGAGGACGAACACCCGGCGCTTCTGCTCGGGCTTTTTCTTCTGTTGCTTCTCGGCCTTCGCCTGCTGCTTGCGCAGCGCCTTGAGCTCGCCTTTGTCGAGCAGGCCCGATTCCAGGCGCTCACGCAGCTCTTTATAGAACTCGTTGAGGCGGGTGACCTGCAATTGCCCACCCGGCTTGCGCCGCCCCTTGCCGCGCAGACCGGCGATGGCCGACAACACCATCAGGATGGCGATCACCAGCGTTGCGGTTTTGGCGAGAAAGCTTGCGTATTCGGCAAGAAACTCCACGTTGACTCCTTGATAGACCAGCGCCAGACAGGCACGAAATGCTTGCAGCATACCGGGCTGCCTGGGCTGCTGCCAGCCGTCGACAACGCCGGCAACACAGTTCAAACGACCTTTTCAAACGCTTGTATGTTTTTTCGTTGACAGCCTTGGCAGGGCATCCTAACCTCGCTGCAACCTCCAACCGGGCCGGACAACTTCGTGGGCAACCTCTACCTGATCCGACATGGCCAAGCCTCATTCGGTGCCGCCGACTACGACGTCCTCTCGCCCGTTGGCGAGCGTCAGAGCCTGGCGCTGGGCGAGCACCTCGCCCAACTCGGGCTGCGCCTGGATCGTTGCATCGCCGGCAGCCTGCGCCGCCAACAGGATACCGCCCGCCTGGCACTGCAAGCCTTGCAGGCCAGCGGCAGCCAAGTCCCTGCCATCGAGACCGACCCGGCCTTCAACGAATTCGATGCCGACGGGGTGATCCGCGCCCTGCTCCCCGGCCTGCTGACCGATGAGCCCGAAGCGCTGCACGTACTGCGCAACGCTGCGCAGAACCGCAGTGAGTTCCAGCGCCTGTTCGCCTTGATGGTACAGCGCTGGCACGCGGGCGAGCATGCCCACGACGACAGCCTGGAAACCTGGCAGGCCTTCACTGGCCGGGTGAGTGGCGGCCTGCAGCGGCTGCTCGACAGCGCTGCCAGTGGTGAAAACATCGCCCTGTTCACCTCGGGTGGCACCATTGCCGCCCTGCTCCACCTGATTTGCGCAATCACGCCGGCACAGGCATTCGCCCTGAACTGGCAGATCATCAACACGTCACTCAGCCACCTGAAATTCCGTGGCCGTGACGTGGTACTGGCCTCCTTCAACAGCCAAGCCCACGTGCAGCTGCTGAGGGCGCCGGAGCTCATTACCTACCGATGAACCCGGCCTGTTTTGTCCCTGCGGACTTGATTATCACTTAATAAGGAAAACACCATGAGCGATGTAGCAAAAGCCGTCGAGGCGATGAAAGCGAAATTCAACCCCGCCGCTGCCGCCGGCCTGGACCTGGTGTTCGGCTTCAACATCACCGACGAAGACAAGCACTACGCGCTGCTCGTCAAGGATGGCACCTGCGAGATCCAGGAAGGCGAGAATGCCGACGCCAACTGCACCCTGGTGCTGGACAGCGAAACCCTCAAGGGCATCGTCAGCGGTGATACCGATGGCATGCAGGCCTTCATGGGCGGCAAGCTGCGCGTCGAAGGCGACATGATGCTGTCGATGAAGCTCAGCGAGCTGTTCCCGGCCTGATCGGCAGCGCGAACTGCAAATGAAAAAACCGAAGCGTCCTGCGCTTCGGTTTTTTTTTGCCTGTCCAGCATCAAGGCCATTGATCGCCCGGCAACACCCCGACCAATAAGCGTCTGGCACGCTTGTACCAACAGTCATGGGAAATTAGATTAGCCAATAGTCGTTGCTATTGATCATAAGGAAATCGCATGACGATCACCGATCAGTCCACCCAGGTCCGCCCCGGCGAAGAACTCGATGCCGCCGTCATCGATCCCTATCTGAAGGATCATATTTCCGGCCTTGAAGGCGTGCCAACCATCAGCCAGTTCCCCGGTGGCGCCTCCAACCTCACCTACCTGCTGGCCTACCCGCAGCGGGAGTTCGTGCTGCGCCGCCCGCCGTTTGGGCACAAGGCCAAATCGGCACATGACATGGGCCGCGAGTTCCGCATCCTCAACCGGCTCAACGACGGCTTCCCCTACTGCCCCAAAGCCTACGTGCACTGCACCGACGAATCGCTGATCGGCGGTGAGTTCTATGTGATGGAGCGGGTCAACGGCATCATCCTGCGCTCGGATATCCCGGCCGAACTGAACCTTGACCCAGCCCGCACCGAAGCCCTGTGCAAGAGCTTCATCGACCGTTTGGTCGAACTGCACCAGGTGGACTACAACGCCTGCGGGCTGGCCGACCTGGGCAAGCCGGAAGGCTATGTTCAACGCCAGATCGAAGGCTGGGCCAGCCGCTATGAAAAGGCCCTGACACCCGACGCGCCGCGCTGGGAGCAGGTGATTGCCTGGCTGCGCGAGAAAATGCCGGCCGACCACCCGCGCCCGGGCATCGTGCACAACGATTACCGCTTCGACAACGTCATCCTCGACAGCAACAACCCCATGCGCATCATCGGCGTGCTGGACTGGGAGATGGCCACCATTGGCGACCCGCTGATGGACCTGGGCAACAGCCTGGCCTACTGGATCGAGGCCAGCGACCCGGCGCCGGTGCAACTGATGCGCCGCCAGCCCAGCAACGCACCGGGCATGCTGACCCGCCAACAGTTCGTCGACTACTACGCCGAGCGCGCAGGTATCACGCTCGACAACTTCGACTTCTATTACTGCTATGGCCTGTTCCGCCTGGCCGGCATCGTGCAGCAGATCTACTACCGCTTCTTCCACGGCCAGACCCAGGACAAACGCTTCGCCCAGTTCATCCACATGAACCGCCTGCTGGAGCAGATGAGCCTGCAACTGATCGACAAATCCCGCCTGTAAACCCGGCAGCGACAGACAACAAGGAATACAAGCATGTCCAAGACCCAGCTGTTCGACCTCGACGGCAAGATCGCCTTCGTCTCCGGCGCCAGCCGCGGCATCGGTGAAGCCATCGCCCACCTGCTGGCCCAGCAGGGCGCCCATGTGATCGTCTCCAGCCGCAAGCTCGACGGCTGCCAGCAAGTGGCCGAAGCAATCATCGCCGCCGGCGGCAAGGCCACCGCAGTGGCCTGCCACATCGGCGAGATGGAGCAGATCCAGCAGGTGTTCGCCGGGATCCGCGAGCAGTTCGGCCGCCTCGATATCCTGGTCAACAACGCCGCCACCAACCCACAGTTCTGCAATGTGCTGGACACCGATCTGGGCGCCTTCCAGAAGACCGTAGACGTGAACATCCGCGGCTACTTCTTCATGTCGGTGGAGGCCGGCAAGCTGATGCGCGAGCACGGCGGTGGCAGCATCATCAACGTGGCCTCGATCAACGGCGTATCGCCCGGCCTGTTCCAGGGCATCTACTCGGTGACCAAGGCAGCGGTGATCAACATGACCAAGGTGTTCGCCAAGGAATGCGCACCCTTCGGTATCCGCTGCAACGCCCTGCTGCCGGGCCTCACCGACACCAAGTTCGCCTCGGCGCTGGTGAAGAACGACAGCATCCTCAACGCCGCCCTACAGCATATCCCGCTCAAGCGCGTGGCCGACCCGAGCGAAATGGCCGGCGCCGTGCTGTACCTGGCAAGCCGCGCGTCCAGCTACACCACCGGCACCGCACTCAACGTCGATGGCGGTTACCTGTCCTGAGGATCAGCCCTTGAGCGCCTGCAGCGTGTAGCTCAGCGGCAGGCGCCAGGGGGCTTCGATCAGGCGCCACTCACCGTCGGCGCCCTTCTCCATCTGCCCCGGCAACGCCTCCCAGGGGATGCTCTGGTGCTCCTCAAGCGCGGTCAGGCGCAGGCCATTGCCCAGCAGTGCGCTGATCACCTGGCCCAGCCCGTGGTTCCACTCATGGGTCTCGGTCTGGCTCAACGCCTGGTCAGTGTCCACGTAGGTCTGGTCGCTGTGCCACACCGTAGGCGCTTCACGCTCGAAATACGGGTAATCCAGTTGCAGCCGGTCCTGATGGTCCTCGTTGACTGCCATCAGCATCGGATGGCCATCGCGCAGGAACAGGCGCCCGCCCGGCTTGAGCAAGGCCGCCACCGTGCGTGCCCAGCGCTCGATGTCAGGCAACCAGCACAAGGCGCCGATGCCGGTGTAGACCAGATCGAAGCTGCCTGCCGGCAGCACCTGCTCGGCACGGTAAACGTCCGCCTGCACATACTCGATGTTCGCACCGCAGCGCCCGGCCAAGCTGCGCGCCTGCGCCAGCGAAGCCGCCGAGAAATCCAGGCCGCAGATATCGGCACCAAGCCTAGCCAGCGACAGGGTATCGGTACCGATATGGCATTGCAGGTGCACCGCGCGCAAACCGCGAAGGTCGCCCAGCCGTGGCAGGTCGAAACGCACGACCTCGGACAGGTGCCCAGGGTCGCGGACGAATGTTTCGACTTCATAATCCTTCGAGGCCGCGTGCAGCGGCGCGCGCTCATCCCAACTGGCGCGATTGAGTTCCATTGATCGGCTCATGCGGTACGTCCCTGTCCTGATGGAGTCAGCGGCCACGTTAACCGCCCCTGGGGCGCTGCGGCAACACCCGTCAACCTGAGGTTGACAGCTCAGGTATACTGCGGCCTTCGGCCCCCGCCCAAGGATCCAGCACCCATGACGGAAAACAGCTTCGCCTTTCGCCTCAAGGAACTGCTCGAACATCACAAGCTGACCCTGCAGGCGGTTGGCACGGCCCTGGGGATATCGCGCACGGCGGTGCACAAGTGGACCCGCGGCGGCGAGATCGACTACGACAACCTGCGCAAGCTGGCGGACTTCCTCAAGGTCAACTGGATCTGGCTGCGTTACGGCGAGGAAGCCCTGCAAAGCGTGCAGCAGGCCGAAGTGGTGGAGCTGCCGATGACCGATGTGCGCCGACGCTACACCGCCGAGATCATGGAGAGCGAAATGCGCATGAAGCTGGCCCAGGAAGGCGCGCGCATCGTCACCTGGGAGTGGAACCTGGTCAGCGACGAGGTCACCTACTCGCCCAACGTCGAAGCGGTGTATGGCTGGCCGGTACGGCGCAACGAGGATTTCTGGGCACATATCCAAGCCGATGACGCCCGCCACATGCAGGGCATGTACGCCCAGGCGGTCGCGCAAGGCACTGGCTGCGAGTGTGATTTTCGCATCACCCGCCCCGATGGCAGCCAACGCTGGATCGCCTCGCGCGCTACGGTACTGCAGGACAGCGTCGGGCGCCCGGTGAAGATGGTCGGCATCAGCATGGACAACACCGAGCGCAAGGTCGCCGAGGAAGACCTGCGCCAGAGCGAAGAACGCTTTCGCGCGATCTTCGAACTGGCCTGGGGGGCACTGGCCTATATCGACCCGGACGGCACCTGGCAACGGGTCAATGGCGGCCTCTGCGAATTGCTCGGTTACAGCGAGAGCGAGCTGTATGCCATGACCTTCCAGCAGTTGACCCACCCCGACGACCTGCCGCACAACCTGGTGCTGCTACGGCGCATGCTGGCCGGCGAAATCGAGCGCTATGAAGTGGAAAAACGCGTGCGGCACAAGGATGGCCGCTTTATCTGGGTGCGCGCGCGCACCTCGCTGCAACGGCATGCCGATGGCCAGCCGGAGCACCTGATCAGCGTGTTCGAGGACATCGGTGCCGAGCGCGAAGAGCATGAACGCTTGCAGGCGCATATTGCCGGGCTGGAGGCGCGGCTGCGCTGAGCGCAGCCTTACAGGCAGGTTGCCGCTGCCGCCCGGCGCTGCAAGGCCATACCGTCGTTGTGCTGGGCGTAGTAATCCACCCGCGTGCCGCCGGCCTGGGCATAGACATCGACGAACGACTCCGCTTCGCGGGTATACACGGTGAAACCGCCCGCCTTGCGCGCTTCGAGGTAGCCGCTGGCATCCACGCCGAAGGTCTTCTCTTCCTGCCAGCTGAACTGGATGCACTGGGCGACCACATCCGGGGTCTTGTGCGAATCCAGGCGCGCGGTCGGTGCGCCGTTACGCGCTGCCTCCATGGTCGACGACGCACAGCCCACCAGCAGCGCCACAGTCATCGGCAGAATCGCTCGCATGTTCCATCCTCGGGACAAAAAAGAACGCGACTCTAGCACGGCAAACCAGGGTTCGGCGTCTGTCCTCATCTGATACACGCAATGGCCTGGATGCCGCCTATCGCCAGGGCACCAATATTTTGCGGGGTAAAGAAACCAAATCGATCGACCAGGGTCTCAGCGAGTACCCGGTAAACCTTTACCGATCAAGGACCTATATCGTGATGACTCGCCTTGCAAGCCTTTCGCTGATCACCGCCTTACTGCTGCTTGGCGGCTGCTACAGCCACCACTACCACGACGATGATGATGGCTGGCGCGACGGTGATCGCGGCCACCGCCATCACCACCGCCACGATCGCGATGACGACGACGATCGCCAGTACCGTGACCGCTACCAGCGCTGAGACGTCTTCCCAACCTTGATTCGCCGCCCGCAAGGCGGCACCCCACCCTGATGATTCCTCTGAGGTTCACAACATGCGTCTGACTCTGCCTTCCCTCGCCCTCGGCCTGCTGCTCTGCCAGGGTGCTTTCGCCGGTGACGGTACCGCGGCCATCGGCGGCGGCCTGGGCGGCGCCTTGGGTAACGTGGTCGGTAAACAGATCGGCGGCAGCACCGGCGCTGCCATCGGTGCAGGCCTGGGCGGCGCGGCCGGCAGCGCCGTCGGCGCACGCAAGGGCAACCGCACCGAGGCGGCCATTGGTGGCGGCCTGGGTTCGGCAGGCGGCTCGCTGATCGGCGGCAAGCTCGGCGGCTCCAACGGCTCGACCATCGGCGCAGGCCTGGGCGGCGCAGCCGGTGGCGCCATCGGCAACCACATGGGTGACAGCAACCGCAAGCACAAGCACCGTCACTGATCGACGCTGACACCCTCGCGGGCGGTGCAGGCTTGTTGTATGGCCGCACCGCCCGCGTTCGTTGTGCCCGGCAAAACATTGCAGCACGTCAACGACGCATTCGCGTCAAGCTGCCACACTAAGGCCATCGCTTTTCGCGCCCTAGTGTGAAGGAACACCCCCTCCCCATGAACCAAGAGTTGCTCTGGGTCCTCGGCCTGCTGGCCGCCGTCGTCGTGCTGTTCATCATCAACCGCCCACGCATGGACGTGGTTGCGTTGCTGGTGATCCTCATCCTGCCGCTTACCGGCATCCTTACCGTGGACCAGGCCCTGGCCGGTTTCAGTGACCCCAACGTGGTCCTGATCGCTGCACTGTTCGTGATCGGCGAAGGCTTGGTCCGCACCGGCATTGCCTACCGCATCGGCGAATGGATGAGCGAGCGCGCCGGCAACAGCGAGGCGCGCCTGCTGGTTTTGCTGATGGTGGCGGTGGCCGGCCTGGGCTCGGTGATGAGCTCCACCGGGGTGGTGGCGATTTTCATCCCGGTGGTGCTGAGCATTGCCGCGCGCCTGAAGCTCTCCCCCAGCCGGCTGATGATGCCGCTGAGCTTCGCCGGACTGATCAGCGGCATGCTCAGCCTGGTGGCCACGCCACCCAACGTGGTCGTGCACAGCGAGCTGATGCGCCACGGCCAAAGCGGCTTCGGCTTTTTCAGCTTCACCCCGTTCGGCTTGGTGGTGCTGGTGCTGGGCATCGGCTACATGCTGCTGACCCGCCACTGGCTCAATGGCGAAGTGCGCAAGGATGGCCGGGTGGAAACCCGCCGCACCCTGCTCGACCTGGTGCTGGACTACAAACTCAACGGCCGCGAGCGTCGCCTGCGCATCCGCCCGCACTCGCCACTGATCGGCCATACCCTGGGCGAACTGGAACTGCGCACCCGGCATGGCGCCAACGTGATCGGTATCGAGCGCCAGCACAAGTTCACCACCCGGGTGATCGCCGCCGATTCGGGCAGCGTGCTGCAGCAGGGCGACATCCTGCTGCTCGACCTGTTCGCCAACCGCGACGACCTGCGCAGCCTGTGCCAGACCATGCAACTGGAGCCGCTGCACTTCAAGGCGGCCTACTTCATCGACCAGTCCCAGGAACTGGGGATGGCGGAAGTGTCGCTGCCGCCAGGCTCGCAACTGATCGGCAAGAGCATCCTCGAACTTGCCTTCCGTACCCGCTACGACCTCAACGTGGTGGGGCTGCGGCGCGACCAGTTGGCCATCGAGGAGCAGTTGGTCGAAGAAAAGCTGCGCCTGGGCGACACCTTGCTGGTCGTCGGCCCGTGGAAAGCGGTGCGCCAGCTGCAGGCCAAGCCCCGCGACTTCCTGGTGCTGAGCCTGCCCGCCGAAATCGACCAGGTGGCACCCGCAAGCGCCCGGGCGCCCTATGCCTTGCTGAGCCTGGCGGTGATGGTCGGGTTGATGGTCAGTGGCCTGGTGCCCAATGTGCTCGCCGCGCTGATCGGCTGCCTGCTGATGGGCGCGGGGCGCTGCATCGACATGAACAGCGCCTATCGCGCCATCCACTGGCAGAGCCTGGTACTGATCGTCGGCATGCTGCCGTTCGCCCTGGCGCTGCAAAAGACCGGCGGCATCGACCTGGCGGTGGGCGCCCTGGTGAGCCTGCTCGGCGATGCCGGACCAAGCGCGATCCTCGCCTGCCTGTTCGCTGTCACCGCTGTCATCGGTCTGTTCATCTCAAACACCGCCACTGCCGTTTTGATGGCGCCGGTGGCCATCAGCACCGCGCAACAGCTGGGCATGTCGCCCTACCCGTTCGCCATGACGGTCGCGCTCGCGGCATCGGCGGCGTTCATGACCCCGGTGTCGTCGCCCGTCAACACGCTGGTGCTGGGCCCCGGGCAGTATCGTTTTGCCGACTTCGTCAAGGTCGGGGTGCCGTTCACCTTACTGGTGATGCTGGTGACCGTGCTGATGGTGCCGTGGGTTTTTGGCTTGTAATCTGACGCAGTATTCAGGAAATTCCCGGCGAATTGACATCAATTGGCGACTTGAAACAAACTGACGCGACTTTGCCCCAGGTGCCTACGGCCGTTTTCCTGGATTCCGTCCTCGCTTGCCGGTCGAGCTTATGGTGTCTCCAGTTCCGTCGCGCCTGCTGCCTTTCGCCATCCTGTTCGGCCTGACGCTCGTCCTGACACTTGCGGGCATCCTGGCCAGGCCGATCGAATCCCTGTCGCTGTTCTGGCCGGTCAACGCCGTACTCGCCGGCGTCTTGCTGCGCAACCCGCGCCAGGCCACAGCAGCCGGCTTTGGCCTGATCTACCTGGCGATGGTCGCTGCCGACCTGGCTACCGGCTCGGAGTGGCAACCGGCGCTGTGGTTCAACCTGTGCAACCTGGGCGCCATCCTCAGCATCTGGTACCTGATGGCCCGTTTGCCACGGGTTCACCGGCGCCTGCGCACACCCCACGGCACCCTGTGCCTGTTCGGTGCCTGCGCCGTCGGCGGCATGGTGGCCGCCAGCCTGGCCTGTGTCATGGCCGCGCCGTGGTTCGAGCAGTCGTTGCGCGCCACCTGGCTGGCCTGGTTCAGCGAGCAGTTCTCCACCAGCGTGCTGGTCCTGCCGGTTCTGCTCACCGCCCCCTCGCCCCGCGCCTTCACCCGCAGCGGCAGCCAGCCGATCTCCCTGGCCCCGCTGCTGGTGTTGCTGGCCTCGCTGGCATTGAGCATCTTTTTTGGCGGGCCGGGGGCAATTGCCTTCCCGATCGCCGCCCTGTTGTGGTGCGCCTTGAGCTACTCACCGTTTCTCGTTTCGTTGCTGACCCTCACAGCCGGCAGTACTTTGATCGTTGCCGTGGCGCAGAACCTCATGCACTTCAGCGTGCCGCACAGCGAGCCGGGCGTGACCACTTTGATGTCGGCACGCCTGGGCATCGCCATGCTGGTGCTCGGCCCGCTGGTGGTGGCTTGCGTGAGCAATGCCAACCGCAGCCTGATGGCGCGCCTGGCGCACCAGGCCACCATCGACCACCTCACCGGCACCCTCACCCGCAGCGCCTTCACCCGCCGCGCCAACGGCCTGCTCGACAGCCGTCAGCAGCAGGCTCCAGCCCTGCCGTTGACCTTGATGATGCTCGACATCGATCATTTCAAGACCATCAATGACCGCCACGGCCACGCAGTGGGTGACCAGGTACTGCGCCAGTTTGCCGACACCGTGCAGGACCAGTTGCATGACGGCGAACTGTTCGCCCGCCTGGGTGGCGAGGAGTTCGCCATTGTCGTCCCGGGGCTGGCGCCGGAGTTGGCCAGGTTCACTGCCGAACGCCTGCGCCGGGCCGTTCAGGACCTGCAGTTCGCCCAGGCCGGGCAGCGCCTGCAGATCACGGTCAGTATCGGCATCGCCGGTTGCAGCAGTGACGATGCCGCGCCCAGCCTCGACGTGCTGCTGGCCAGGGCCGATCAGGCGCTTTACCGCGCCAAGGCCCATGGCCGTAACCGTATCGAGCTGGCCGAGGCCCAACGCCAGATCGTGGTCTGACTCAACCGTTGAACAGGTCCCAGCTCAGCTTGGCGATCAGCACACACAGCAGGATCAGGAACAACCCGCGCACGAACCCCGCCCCCTTGCGCACCGCCAGCCAGGTGCCTGTCAACGCGCCGAGGATGTTGAACAGCGCCATCGGCAGGGCAATCGCCCACAGCACATTGCCCGAAGGGATGAAGAACACCAGTGCCGCCAGGTTGGTGGCGATGTTCACCAGCTTCGCCGAGGCCGAGGCATGCAGGAAGTCGAGGGCGAAGAAGCGAATGAACAGGAAGATCAGGAAACTGCCGGTACCTGGCCCGAACAGGCCGTCGTAGAAACCGATGGCGCCACCGATCAACACCGCCAGGCATTGCTCCTTGCGGCCGATGACGGTGGGTTTGTGCAAGGTACCGAAGTCCTTCTTGCAGAAGGTGTAGATGGCCATCAGCACGATCATCGCCAGCACCATAGGCCGCATCACGCTGGCCGGCACCAGCGACACCGTGGCCGCGCCGCAGAACGACATGACGAAGGCGCTGAGCGCCGCCGGCACGATCAGCCCCCAGTCCAGCTTTACCTTGCGGATGAACGAACGCGCGGCAAAGCTGGTACCACAGACCGAGGCCAGTTTGTTGGTACCCAGCAGCGCGGCCGGCTGGGCAGTGGGCATCACGTTGAACAGGGCCGGGATCTGGATCAGCCCGCCACCACCCACGGCGGCATCGATCAGGCCAGCGGCGAAGGCAAACAGCGAAAGCAGGGCGATATCCATCATGTCGGCAGTCCAGGCGGCAATAAGCAGGCCGCCAGACTAATCAAAGCGCCGCGCTTGTGTTGAAATGCCACGTTGCAAAAACTGCAACGAGGAAAAGCCCATGGCACTGGACATGCTGCGTGAGATCCAAGCATTCGTCAGCGTTGCGCACAAACGCAGCTTCGTCAGCGCAGCCCGCGCCCTGGGCCGCTCCCCCAGCGCCGTTACCCGCGCGGTGCAGGCGCTGGAAGATAACAGCGGGGCCAAGTTGTTCAACCGCAGCGCCAGCACCGTGACCCTCACCGAAGCCGGCGAACGCCTGCTGCCCCATGCCGAGCGCTTGCTGGATGTGCAACGCGATGCCGCCGACGAACTGGCCGCGCTGGCCGGCAGTGCGCAGGGCTGGATCCGCCTGGCCGCACCCGAGGTGCTGGCCCAGCAGGTACTGCCGCAGGTGCTGGCCGAGTTCTCCAGGCGCCATCCACAGGTGACCCTCGATGTGCAATTCAGCGACCAGGCGCTCGACCCGCTGCTGGGCAAGCTCGACTTCGTTATCCGGGGTGCATTCCCCCAGTCAAGCGAGCTGATCGGCTACCCGCTGTGGAGCTACCGCCGACACCTGTATGCCAGCCCGCAGTACCTGGCTCGTGAAGGCACACCCCAGGGGCTGGAGGATCTGGAGCAGCACGCACTGATCCTGCATACCGCGCCACGCATCCTCAAGGCCTGGCACTTCTGCCGCGAGGGCCACATCACCAGCCTGCGGCCACAACCACGGTTGCGCCTGGGCTCAGGTGTCGCGGTGCTGCAAAGCACTCTGGCCGGCGCGGGCATCGCCCGGCTGGCCGACTGGCTGGCCGAACCCGAAGTGCGCGCCGGGCGCCTGGTGCGGGTCTGCGCCGATTACCACCTGACATCCAGCAGCGGCCAGGACCCGCAAATGCATGCGCTGTACCCGACAGGCGACGTGCCGACGCGGGTACGCGAGCTGCTGCAGGCCCTGCGCGCCGCGCGCCCGTAACCTCAAAAAACAGAGGCTGAAAACGCTGTTCACTTTCTGCTCAATTTAACAGAAGCCACGGATCACAAGGCCCAGAGAACTTTATCCACAGACCTACCCACGTTTTTTGTGGACAGTTTCGCCTACGCTTGCAGGATTTATCTGAGCTTCAGCAATGCCGTATTGGCCAACTTGACCAGTTCGATCCATTCACTTGCACTGATCACTCCAGAATGCTCCAAGGCTTCGGCACTGCGCAGTGCCTGATCGTAGCCCTCCTCATGCAGGATGCCCTCTGCGAGATAGCGACTGCGCCACTCCAGCATTGCTGTAGTGTCTTTCTTGCATTCCATAGTGCGTATTGTCTCCAAGGCAGGTGATCGGCCCGTGTTCCCGGGCCCTTTTTACGGGGGCGGGAGACTACACGAGCACCTTGCACTTGAGAATGACTTGCAGCTACCGCCTGTCTAGACGACTGCGGCAAATGGCCAAGGGCCGGAGGGAGAGAATCGAGCCCGCCTTGATGCCAGACGGGCTGAGGGATGAAGCGTGGGTTTTCAACCCGGCGGAATGGTACCCAGCAAACCGATCATGATAGTCAGCAGCAGAAAACCACCCAGGAACAGAGCAAGCTTGCCCATCGGAACCTCTACAGTGTGATGACGGAACAGCGGGGCCGGCCGATGCGGGTGCAGAGCAGCGCAACCGGCCCGGTGTTTGCCGGTTCGCAAGCGCCGGGCCTGGAAGGTATTGTCGGCTCGACGCTGATACGGTTACAGATTCAGGTTCGTGGAAAAAAAGCAGATCAGATGATCTTTCAGCAGCCCAGCAAGCGCAGTTTCTGCTGCGGCAACCAGCCCAGTTCGCCGTTGCGCAAGTTGCGGCACCACAGCCAGCCGTTCAGTGGTCGCAGGCCTTCGACCTGCTGGCCCGGGTCGATGTCCAGTTCATGGGCGCAATAAGCCTCCACCGCCCTGCCCCGGTCGACGCCGATCCGTTCGATCACCTGCGCCGGTACCCAGCCCGGCGCCTGCCCACTGCAACTGCACAGGTACCAGTCCTGCCAAGGTTCTTCGCCCTCGTAGCGCTGACCGATGTCCAGCAACGTGCCGCCGGCGAAGGTGATGGGGGTGGGGTATTCGCTGCGGTGGTGCTCTATCACGACGTACTTCACATGCCTCTCCCTGGCGGTGAAAAGCGTCGATGCTAGCAGAAACCGCCAACGCGGGATTGCCGGGGCCAGCAACTTCTCGCCCGAGTCAATTGCAACATATAGTTTCAGCCCATTCGAAGATATCCTACGGCGCCAAGTTCGTTATCGACGCTGCGTGTAGGGCTTAAGCCCAATCATGCCAAGGCTTTTAGTGCGACTGCTGGAGAACATCCTAGAATCAAGCCCTGATTTATTCGTAGGACCAATCTGAATGGTCTGTAGCCGAGTTATCGTAAATTCAGGAAGTGTGTATGAATGATCAGTATTGGCCTGCGGAATGAGCTGATACCTTCGTTGGCTCTAACAACGGCAAGGAGGCCCTTCAATATGAGAACGACATGGATCAGTACCACACCTCCGCCGTCTCCCTGCAAAAACACCTGCTGAACCTGCGCCAGGAACTGGTTCAGCTCAAGGCGCAAGGGCAACTGGAAAAGGCAGATCACCTCGCCGGGCTGATCGCGCACATCGAATTGACACTGGCTGACATGGGCCCGCCCTTCAGGTCACCGACGTTGCAGTGAACACAGGGGCTGGGTGAGCGCTTGGCCTTGAGGGTGGTAACCTGAGGCTCGAGCAGAATGTCACCCACCCTCAGACACCAGGAAGATCCGACACGTGCACGACGCACTCGATAGTCTACTAAGCGCAATTGCCAGCATTTTCGAAGCCATCGGCAACCTGTGTTATGCACTGCTCAACTGGCAAAGTTTCGACAAGCCACGCCGGGTGTTCACCCGTGGCTTCGTGGCGTTCTGCGCATTGGTGGCGGTACTGGAGTTGTGGTTTTTGAATGCGACGTTCGGGCAGGGTGCCTGATGGGGGAATGCGGCTGGGATGACTATGCCCAAGAGTGCAAAAGCCCTGAATATCAGGGCTTTGAATGTGGCGCTAGCGTGAGATTCGAGCTCATCGAAATGGCGCCGAGCGGACTGGAGCACAGTCTACGCGAAAGCTGTGCACGTGTTTTGTTCCGGGGAGAGCGGCGAAGAGTGTGATAATGGCGAGCAATCACAAGGGCCATGCCATGCTGACCATCTCCAACAACGTGCATCTGCCGGATGCCGACATTGAACTCACCTACATTCGCGCGCAAGGCGCAGGTGGGCAGAACGTCAACAAGGTGTCCAGCGCCGTGCACCTGCGCTTCGACATTCCTGCCTCGTCGCTGCCCGAGTTTTACAAAGAGCGGCTGCTGGCACTGCGTGACAGTCGCATCACCGGCGATGGGGTGTTGATCATCAAGGCCCAGCAGTACCGCACCCAGGAGCAGAACCGCGCTGACGCACTGGCGCGTCTAGCCGAGTTGATCATCGCTGCCGGCAAGACCGAGAAGAAACGCCGTCCCACCAAACCGACCCTTGGCTCGAAGACCCGCCGTCTTGAAGGGAAAGCCAGGCGGAGCAGTGTCAAGGCGGGGCGGGGGAAGGTGGAGTTCTAGGCCCTGTATGAAAAGCCTTGATACTCGGTGATGCTGCGTTGAAAACAGCCTCGAAATGCTCATTTACAACCCGTAAACTCCGCTTCCTCGGCTGCTTTCGAATTGCCTGACCTTCGCCTCAAGACTTTTCATACAGACCCTAGAGTTCCGCTAATACTAGCGAGAAAAAGATGGAGCAGCCTAACGGCTGCGCCTTTAGCGCCACTAGAGCGCCCATTTTTTCTTAATGTATTTCGAGGCAGATTCAATCTCCGGAAACATCGATCTAGAATTAATATTCAGAGAGTCCAAGTCACTGAGGATATTGAATTTTCTTTTTGCAGGAATTCTAATGCTTTTAACTGTAAAACCGGCCGAGTCCTCTGGATACTTATAATCTAAAAGTCCAGCCACAACAAATGCACCAGACTGCGCAATAATCCTGCGATTGCTTTTGGCAGGATACACAAAAAAATACTTGAAAAGATCAGTCGGCTTAATCACATTCAAGAAGTGCGGCTTCTCAGCTCGAACAAAATGAATAAGTCTTTCAACTTGATCGACCCCTCTGAACTCTTGAGTTAACCTTTCATCCCACTCAAAGCTTTTCTTGCGCTGAAGTTTTATGATCTCTTTCTGAACATCTTTCAGCCTGGCTAAGTTACATATAACGCTCACAGCATCGCTGTCTGCATATTTAACTCGAGTTTTACGAAAATTGAATACCTTGACCTCACCATCTTCGCCCATAAAGGATTCATCCGAGCAAGCAAAAAAGAGCCCAACAAGAGGATTTAGCGACACATCCAAAAGTCTGGTCGGCAGGCCGTAGTGTTGAGCCCTAACCAGCCTTTCAAACATTGTATTGTCTGCGCTGAAGTCAGCAGGCGTTTCAAGCATTAACTCTCTGAAAATATTAGATTCTGCATCAACCCTCAGATCTCTCATCACGGAGGGCTTCAAAGACCACGTGTAGTCAGCATGCCCCCTGTAGCAGCGTAGACTTCCACGACCTTTCGGAGAATCTTTAAATATATGATCAATAAAGCCTGATACGGAATGTATAATATTTAAATCTTCGGGCATGGCTCATCCTTTAATTCAATAGAGAAAAGGGGCGGGTTTGTTTTTTCACCAACAAAGCTGCACTCACACACTCTTGCACTCTATAACCTCAACTATTTTCTACGCTTCTTTTCCTCCATCGCATTATCCAGCGTCACCGACAACTCGTCGCGACTCTTGAAATGTGGCGAAGCTGTTGATTCCGGGATCCATGGCTGAATCTCGAGAATATTGAAATTCTGGTAGGCAATGTGTTTTGCCATGTTTTTTGAAGACTAATTAAAATGTCATAAAAGGCAGCAAAAGACCTATCCAGATCATCGATTGCCATCTCAGTATACTCATACAGGCGCAACAATCTAGGTTCTGTATGAAAACCTTTGAAACCTCGCCTAAGCCTCTGGAAGCCTGATTACCGCCTTCTTGCCCCATCCTCATCAATCAAGCGCTCCCCTCTCGCAACCTCAACCAAATGAACAAACCAGAACCAGCAATCTTCGAGAAGGCAAGGAGCGGCCTCAATTATTTGGAGAACCTCCTCTCTAGAGTATGCTTTGAACATACCAGCAAAGTACTGCATCTCATGAGGTCTAGGAGAGTTAATGAGCATTTTAGCGAGAAGCTCCTCGTGCACGGGACGGTGCATGGGATTCGCCGTAGCAGCCAATCGATACAGAAACTTACTCTGATCTATATATTCTGACTCGATACATCTTCGCAATGCAGAGACGGGAAACGAATCGAAACCTTCGAACACGTCAGGAATAAGCTTGGCCATCTCAGGCGTTACAAGCATACGATTCAAGAGATCCGCATTATAACTCGCTCCCCTGAGCAACTTTAAGATGCTTATCAAACGCTCGCCATCGTCAACGTAACGCAACACAAAATCAATGGCGAGCTCAGGAGAATGCACAAGGAGCGCTGGGGTAAAGCCATCCTCCCAGTTATTGGTCGCACTATACTGAGCAACCCAATCAGATAGAGGGTATTCAGCGCCATCCGATGTCTTCATACCTAGCCCTGCGCCAAATCTAATTTTCCAGTCAGCATGAAGTTCTATTGCTTGCAAAAGGTGGTAGGCAGGCAAAGCGTCCGGCTGCTTTGCAATAAATTTTGCAATATGCGGAATACCTTCTGGGAATACGCGCGCGACAGCATTCAGCACATCCTCCATAGCTTTTGGCTGCATGGGGCTACCTAATCTCCGCCAAATTTCATCAATGAGCGTTTTAGGCGCGCTTGGGAGGTAACGCATGCATGTGAGCTCGGGGATTTGATGAAGGCCAGCGAAAGACTGCGGCAATCGACTAATCAGCTCTGGAAGCAATGCCTCGCCGTAGCGAGCCACTAAGACCCGCCAACCGGTGTCTGCATGACCCGCCTCGATCCATTCTCGTGCTGTTTCATCATCGATTTCAAGCGAAAGTTGACTTGCCAAATGATGATGATGGCGTTCATTTGTCATTAGCGCGATTCGCTGAAAACGAGCGATCCAAGGCGATCCCCGCTCGACAACAGCGAAAGCAAGCAACTCTTGCGAGCGCTCATCCATTGAAGAGAACCGCTCTAGAAGGAAACCAAAGAGCTTGTGATCCCCGCAGCTGACCAGAATCATATTTAAGTGAAACCATGAACTTCCGCGGTGAATCAAACTCTCGTAATTTTCAGCCACGAATCTGGCAAAAGGACGGTTACTACGCCGCTCTGCAACATTACGGAGCTTCCAAGAGTGCAAGGCGATTGTTGTATCAAGATACGGCGTCACCCACTGTGGAACGTCGTGACAGCAGCCGAGCGCAGTAACCGCCGCGTCTTCCCAGCTTATTTTTCCATCCGATGCAACTTGCCTAAGCCATAGGCTCCACTCAGCCCCGCCTCGAGCAGCAATAACGTCGAGTACCAGACTACTATTTGGGGCTCCTAGCCACTCAGCGAGCGTAACTCGATGAGAATATAGAGCTTCTGGGCAAAGCGCTTGACGCCATTCTGATGGAGCTAAACGAGAAGAGCCTAATTCTCCGAGTATGTCTAGTGCTGGACGTAGGAACTCTGGCGCGCGACATTCTAACGCAGCCAAAGCGGCGCGATTGCGTACAGCTAATCGAGGGTCAGCTAGAGCAAGAGTTAACGCATCAACCAATGCCTGCGCAGGCCTTTCCGCTCCACGACTCGCGTCAAGTGTCGCGGCCAACACGATGTCACCTTGAATCGCTTCATTAACGTCATCCTCGACAGCTCGCCCACCGGCCTGGATCGCCAAGGCATAACTCGCTCTCGTGCGAAGCGAATTTATCGCACGTTCGGAGACAACAGCTTCGAGAAACCCACGTCCTGCGAGCCAACTCCAATAAAGATCATGCACAGGTACCGCCTGCCCACTGCGCTCAAGGATTGTACCTAGACTCCTCAGCAACCTAATCGAGTCGGTCAGTCCCACAAGAGCTGTTCGAGACTGGAGTTCATGGGCCAGACGCCCAAAAGATCGTTGTCCTGCTAGGCTTAGTTCAGCCACAGCCCCAGACAGCGCCTCGGTAAAACGCTCTGGCAACCCCCGCATGAGATGCTCATGGAACTGGCGCAACAAATCACCGGTCGAGGCAGAGCGCGCCTCTGAAAGAATATGAATCGCCAATAACAATGGCAGGCGCAGAAGATCCAGTACCGCACCGGATGGAAGCGCCTCCCCTAGGCCAGAACACGCGAGCGCGCAAGCCACTTGCTCGGGGGATAAGAGATCTAGAGTCCAAAGCTTGAAAGCTGCGTCATCAATGTCATGAAATTTCGCGGTCGCGACCAAGCGCACATTTCGTAGAGTGCGCATCGCCTTTCGCTTTTCACCCGGCTGCGAAGACATGGAAAGCTCGGACCAACCGTCAATAAAGACACATACTCTCGGATCTTTGAAAAGCGCAGACAGCTCAATTCCAGGCACTGCGTCTGTAACAATTTCCGCTAGCTCATCCCATCCTGCCACCTGCCCTGCCGGGAGATACAGTGGAACAAGTGGACCGTCTGTGAGCATCCTTTTGGCTGCCTGCCACAGAGCATGTGTTTTCCCAGAGCCCGGCTGCCCTATAATAAGATGCTTCGTTTCCGAACGCTTAACCAATTCCAATATTGTCAAGCTGGCTGGCTTTTCACGTACAACTTCGGTGATCACAGGTTCTTTTGCAAAGGTCTGCGCCAAAGCGCCTGCGGCGGCAGCCGATGCCGTTGGGAAAAGCAGATCGATCGAAGGCGGCATACCGGCCTCGATTAACAGCACCGCTAGTGCGCGTAGCTCCCCGATTTGCAAGTCTGCCTTCGAACGCTTCGCACCCTCCCCAAGCAAACGCTCAGCTATAGCTGATGGGATAGGAAATGACGTTGCACTTTCCATGCAGGCATGGAAGTCTAAACCATTGATTCGACGTGGAGCCGGCCCAAGAACACACGCGATCACATCACGAAAAACAGCATCATAAGCACGACGCGCCATTTCCGCGCTCGCTTGATACTCATAACGACGTGCAGCAAGGATCCGCCGATTACCCTCTTCAAGAGAGCGCCAGTCTAGGGCGCCACATGCAAAAGTCAGTGGACTGAGAAGCTCTCTCCTTAGTTTCTCGTCTGAACTATTGACTACAAAGCCTCTAAGCTGCTCAGACAACGAACGCTGAAGAAGGGCATTGCGAATCTGATCAACACCACCTCCTGAAGCAGCTGCATCCCAAGCAAGCAGTCCAGCCACTCCAGAGGCTAACGCTCTGTCACGCTCAACGCCGATTTTAGATGTCGTTAGAAAAACGAGTTTAACTTCCCGGCCTGGGTTACAAACACGAAGCCTATGTAAAGACTCAATAGCATGTAGCACATCCGGAGAATTCAGCGTGACCGCCCCTGATTCACGGGTATCTTTCACCTGTGTCGCTCTCAGCACCTCATCAAACGTGCCCTCTTGGCGAAGAAGCTCAGTGTAGTCTTCAGCTACCTCCAGATAGAGTTCATCGTCCGGTCCTAGATCGACCCAGGCTGCAGCTGATGCATGTAGTTGATACACGTAACCGCGAAGCGATGCAGTCGCCTGTCGTTTTACGTCTACCGGCGGAACCGTCCAGATTCGAGATGGTTCCCCAAAGATAGATACTGGAGAAGTCGACATGGGGGGGTGAGCTCTATTATGCGCAACCATTGGGCAAAAGCGGTTAGATAGCGATTAGCGAGATAGTACACGATAAAAAAGCCTTGAGCAGGAAGCTCGCTTTGAGCTAGCAAAGGCATCACTCTCCAGCCTTACCTTTGCGATACGGGGCCTAGGCATCGCGCACTTCATGTCCCACGCTACTCAGCGCAAGCGCCTGCCCAACTCACCTTGCGTAAGTCAAGCAGACACCCTCTGATGTGGTAACAGCTGTTCGATCTAACTGGCCCGATGCGTCGGCAAGCGCGTCAGCACATTCTTAAAGTTTCGCGCATGTTCGAGCAGGTCATTAAGCAAGTTGCCTTGTGCTGGGCTGATCTGCTCGCTGCGCTTGGCAAACTTGTGGCGTTTGAGAATGGTGGAAAGTGGCGTGGGCAGCCTGATCAGAAAGATTCTGGAGCGGGACTCACTCCATGGATCGCCCTACCTGTTGTTAAGCGATTTAGGCAAACAGGTCTCGGCGGCCATGCTTCGCCATCGATGGGACGATGCCAGAGATGAAGCTGTGAAGGAGGCAGTCGCTGCCGGCGACTAGGTCCTGGCCGGTCGGATCAGCCAGTTCCAGTTCCGCGACATTCGCCCGAAAGCTGCATCGAAAATCACTGATGTTGACCACGCCAGCCTGCTGCTGGGGCACACCATGGGCGACATTACCGAGCGGGTTTACCGCCGCGTTGAAGCTCTGGCGAAACCCACCAAATAGCGAAAGTTTTGCCAGCGATGGCAAATCAAACCATTCCCAAGGGTGTTCCCAAGGGTGGTTTTTCCATTCCCCAATAACGCAAAAAGCCCTGAATAATCAGGGCTTTGAATATGGCGGAAGCGTAGAGATTCGAACTCTAGGATAGTTGCCCATCGACGGTTTTCAAGACCGTTGCCTTAAACCACTCGGCCACGCTTCCAGCTGGTTTTGCGGCGGCAATAATACCTTAATGTAACAAGCTGTCAAACTCTCTGTGTCGCGGGTTGCGGCAGCTCTGGTATGCTCCAGCAACCATACGTTTCATTCGCCAGGCTTCAACGCCTGGGTTCACAGCAAAGGAGTGTCGCCATGCGCGAACAGGATTACGCCGTCCACCACGGCCAGCAGGTCGAGCAGCAGGAGATCAGCAAGGTCCTGCGCAACACGTACAGCCTGCTGGCGCTCACCCTCGCCTTCAGCGGCATCATGGCCTTCGTCTCGCAGCAGATGGGCGTTCGCTACCCCAACGTATTCGTCGTGCTGATCGGCTTCTACGGCCTGTTCTTCCTCACCGCCAAGCTGCGTGATTCGGTCTGGGGCCTGGTATCGACCTTCGCCCTCACCGGCTTCATGGGCTTCATCCTCGGCCCGATCCTCAACCGTTACCTGGGCATGAGCGGTGGCGCCGAAGTCGTCAGCTCGGCATTCGCCATGACCGCACTGGTCTTCGGCGGCCTGTCTGCCTATGTACTGATCACCCGCAAGGACATGAGCTTCCTCGGTGGCTTCATCACCGCTGGCTTCTTCGTCCTGTTGGGCGCCGTGCTGGCCAGCTTCTTCTTCCAGATCAGCGGCCTGCAACTGGCGATCAGCGCCGGCTTCGTACTGTTCTCGTCGGTCTGCATCCTGTTCCAGACCAGCGCCATCATCCACGGCGGCGAGCGCAACTACATCATGGCGACCATCAGCCTGTACGTGTCGATCTACAACCTGTTCGTCAGCCTGCTGCAGCTGTTCGGCATCATGGGCCGCGACGACTGATTCAAGCCTGTCGAGCAGCCAGGAAAAGCCCGCTTCGGCGGGCTTTTTCGTGACTGATGAAAAGGCCGCATAAACTGACCTTTAAGTCAGCTTCATCTGCGATTGTGACGCTATCTTCCTAACCTCTACCCCTATCGGGATTCAGCCCGTAGAATGCGCTCCTTTTTTCTTCCAGGGCAGCATTTCCCATGAGTTCACACGAACACGGGCCGGGCGCGGCGACGCCTGCCAACGAACTGGTCCTGGGCCTTGAGGACAAGCCTCGCCTGTTGATCGGCCTGCTGGCGGCACTGCAGCACCTGCTGGCGATCATCGTGCCGATCGTTACCCCTGGGTTGCTGATCTGCCAGGCGCTGGGGGTCTCGGCTCGCGACACCAACCTGATCGTGTCCATGTCGCTGGTGATCTCCGGCATCGCCACCTTCGTGCAGTGCAAGCGCTTTGGGCCGTTCGGCGCCGGCTTGCTGATCGTGCAGGGCACCAGCTTCAACTTCGTTGGCCCGCTGATCGCGGGTGGCGCATTGATGGTCAAGCAGGGCACACCGGTTGAAAGCGTGATGGCGGCCATCTTTGGCGTGGTCATTGCCGGTTCGTTCGTAGAAATGGGTGTTTCGCGCATCCTGCCCTTCGTCAAACGCCTGATCACCCCGCTGGTCACAGGTATCGTCGTGCTGATGATCGGCCTGACCCTGATCAAGGTCGGCCTGATCAGCATGGGCGGCGGCTTCGGCGCCATGGCCAACGGCACCTTCGCCAACGGCGAAAACCTGCTGCTGTCGGGTGTGGTGCTGGCAATCATCGTCATCCTCAATCGTATCCCGGTGGTGTGGATGCGCAGCTGCGCCATCGTCATCGCCCTGGCCGTGGGCTATGCCCTGGCCGGCTACCTGGGCCGCCTGGACTTCACCGGCATGCACCAGGCTGCGTTGTTCCAGGTACCGACGCCGCTGCACTTTGGCGTGAGCTTCTCCTGGGCGCTGTTCATTCCGATGCTGGTTATCTACCTGGTCACTTCGCTGGAAGCCATCGGCGATGTCACCGCCACCAGCAAGGTCTCGCGCCAACCGGTCGAAGGCCCGGTGTGGATGCAGCGGATCAAGGGCGGGGTGCTGGTCAACGGCGCCAACTCGCTGCTGGCCGGCGTGTTCAACACCTTCCCCAGCTCGATCTTCGCCCAGAACAATGGCGTCATTCAGCTGACCGGCATCGCCAGCCGCCATATCGGCATCTGGATCGCCGCCATGCTGGTCCTGCTGGGCCTGTTCCCCAGTGTTGCCGGGGTAATCCAGGCGGTGCCGGAGCCGGTCCTGGGTGGCGCGGCCATGGTGATGTTCGGTGCCGTCGCCGCATCGGGCATCAACATCCTCGCCAGCACCCGCCTCGACCGCCGGGCGCTGCTGATCATTTCCGTGTCGCTGGCCCTGGGCCTTGGCGTGGCCCAGGTTCCGGAGTTCCTCGCACACATGCCGGCGGCGCTGCGCAACGTGCTGGAGTCGGGCGTCGCCACCGGGGGCATCTGCGCCCTGGTGCTCAACTGGTTCCTGCCGGAGAGCAAGCAACAGGCCTGATCGATCACGGCCTTGCAGACCGAGCCCGCGCCCACCAGCGCGGGCTTTTTGCTTTATCATGGCCGCATTCCTTTACACGGGTTTTCCATGAAATTCGCCATTGCGGTCTTTTCCCCGGCGCATGCGCCCTCCTCGCGTCGCGCCCTGCGCTTCGCCGAGGCGGCGCTGGCCGGCGGGCATGAAATTGCTCGGCTGTTCTTTTACCAGGACGGGGTGCACAGCGCCTCGGCCAATATCGTCGCGCCGCAGGATGAACTCGACGTGGCCAATCAATGGCGCGCGTTCATCAGCAAGCACCAGCTCGACGCCGTGGTCTGCATTGCCGCAGCCCTGCGCAGGGGCGTGCTCAATGAAGAAGAGGCCAACCGTTACCAGCGCCCGGCCGTGAACCTGCCGGCACCCTGGGAGCTGTCCGGCCTGGGCCAGCTGCACGAGGCCGCGCAGGTTGCCGAGCGCTTGATCTGCTTTGGGGGTGATTGAAATGGCCAAATCGCTTCTGATCATCAGCCGCCAGGCGCCGTGGAGCGGCCCGTCTGCCCGTGAAGCCCTGGATATCGCCCTGGCTGGCGGTGCCTTCGACCTGCCGCTGGGCATGCTGTTCCTCGACGACGGGGTGTTCCAGTTGGCTCAGGATCAGCACCCGGACGCCCTGCAGCAGAAGAACCTGGCCGCCAACCTCCAAGCCTTGCCGATGTTCGGCGTCGAGGAGCTGTTCGCCTGCGCTCATAGCCTGGCCCGCCGCGGCTTGGACAGCACCACGCTGGCGTTACCCGTCGAGGTCCTCGACGATGCCGCACTGGCCGCGCTGATCGCCCGTTTCGACCAGGTGGTAACCCTCTGATGACGACCCTGCACGTACTTGCCCACTCGCCTTTCGCGGACGAACGCCTGGCCAGCTGCCTGCGCCTGCTCGGCCCACAAGACGCGATATTGCTGTGTGGCGACGCCACCTATGCGCTCAAGGCCGGCAGCGAGCCCCTGCGCGCCCTGCAAGCCGCCAACCTCGAACAACGCCTGTTCGCCCTAGACGAAGACCTGCAAGCCCGCGCGCTCAGCAGCCCACTGGCCAAGGCCGTGGACTACCCGGCCTTCGTCGAACTCACCCTGCACTACGACAAGGTCAACAGCTGGCTATGAGCACCCTGACTGTCGGCGATCGCGCCATCGCCCTGGACAAAGACGGTTTTCTGGTCGACCTGCAGGACTGGTCCCACGAGGTCGCCGAATCACTGGCTGCCCGTGAGGACATCGCCCTGACCACCGACCACTGGGAAATCCTCGAGCTGTTGCGCCAGTTCTACGCCGAGTACCAGCTGTCGCCGGCCACCCGCCCGCTGATCAAGTACACCGCGCTCAAACTGGGCACGGAGAAGGGCAACAGCCCGCACCTCAACCGCCTGTTCAATGGCACTCCCGCCAAACTCGCCGCCAAGCTGGCGGGCCTGCCCAAGCCGACCAACTGCATATGAACGCACCTCGCCCGCTCACCCTGGAAACACCGACCGAACACCCCTTCGCCGAATTCGTGCGCATCCTGGGCAAAGGCAAGCGCGGTGCCCGCGGCCTGACCCGCGAAGAGGCCCGCGCAGCCATGACCCTGCTGCTCGAGGACAAGGTCGAAGATACCCAGCTCGGCGCCTTCCTGATGCTGCTGCGGCACAAGGAGGAAAGCGCCGAGGAGCTGGCCGGCTTCACCGAGGCGTTGCGCGCCCACCTGCAGGCGCCATGCATCAAGGTCGACCTGGACTGGCCGAGCTACGCCGGCAAGAAGCGCCATCTGCCCTGGTACCTGCTGGCGGCCAAGTGCCTGGCCGGCAATGGCGTACGCATCCTGATGCACGGTGGCGGCGCCCACACAGCCGGGCGCATGTATACCGAACAACTACTCGGCCTGCTGGACATCCCGCTGTGTCGCGACTGGGCAAGCGTTGCGCAAACGCTGGACACTCACCAACTGGCCTTCTTTCCGCTGCAGGACTGGGCGCCGCAGTTGCAGCGCATGATCGACCTGCGCAACACCCTCGGCCTGCGCTCACCGATCCACTCGCTGGCCCGAGTACTCAACCCCCTCGCAGCGCGCTGCGGCCTGCAGAGCATCTTCCACCCCGGTTACCAGGCCGTGCACCGTGAGGCCAGCCGGCTGCTGGGCGACCAGGCATTGGTGATCAAGGGTGACGGTGGCGAGATCGAGATCAACCCGGATGTCACCAGCCATCTTTACGGCGCTTCGGCCGGCGATGCCTGGGACGAGGAGTGGCCGGCCCTGAGCGCCCAGCGCCATGTGAAGCCCGCCAGCCTGCAGCCGGAGCACCTGCTGGCCGTGTGGCGCGGAGAAGCCGAAGACAGCTACGGTGAAATGGCCGTGGTCGCGACCATGGCTCTGGCCTTGCGTGGCCTGGGCCAGGACCGTGAACAGGCGTTCAATACCGCCCGCGCCTACTGGTGCGCCCGCGAAAACATCAAATAAACAGATCTGTTAGCCGCACTCTTTGCGCTATTCGTTCGAACGCATTGCTCTAGACTGAGTTCCAACGACAAACACTTTGTTCCGAGGAGCTCCAGCATGGGCCTTTTGATCGATGGCCGCTGGCATGACCAGTGGTACCAGACCAGCAAGGACGGCGCCTTCCAGCGCGAAAATTCGCAACGACGCAACCCACTGCCCGCCCCCGAAGCCGGCCGCTACCACCTGTATGTGTCGCTCGCCTGCCCCTGGGCCCACCGCACCCTGATCGTGCGCGCCATCAAAGGGCTGGAGCCGCTGATCGATGTGTCGGTAGTCAGCTGGCTGATGGGCGAGCATGGCTGGACCTTCGACCAGCAGGAAGGCTCCAGCGGCGACCACCTCGATGCCCTGCAGTACCTGCACCAGCGTTATACCCAGGACGACCCGCACTACACCGGGCGCGTGACGGTGCCTGTACTGTGGGACAAACAGGAAAAACGCATCGTCAACAACGAGTCGGCCGAGATCATCCGTATCTTCAACTCGGCATTCGACGAGCTGACCGGCAATACGCTGGACCTCTACCCAGCACCGCTGCGCAGCACCATCGATGCACTCAACGAGCGCATTTACCCGGCAGTGAACAACGGCGTCTACCGCGCAGGTTTCGCCACCACGCAGGAAGCCTACGAAACGGCGTTCGATGAGGTGTTCAATGAGCTGGAGTATCTGGAGGGGCTATTGGCTAGCCAGCGCTACCTGGCCGGCGAATACCTGACCGAAGCTGACGTACGCCTGTTCACCACGCTGGTGCGTTTCGATGCGGTGTACCACGGCCATTTCAAGTGCAACCTGCGCCGCCTGAGCGACTACCCGAACCTGTCCAACTGGCTGCGCGAGCTGTACCAGTGGCCGGGGGTGGCGGGTACGGTGGACATGGAACATATCCAGAAGCACTACTACATGAGCCACAAGACCATCAACCCGAACGGGATCGTGCCCAAGGGGCCGCTGCAAGATTTCAATCGGCCCCATGATCGGGAGCGCTTGCCGGGCAAAGGCATCTGGCAGAGTAAATGAAGACCCCACGTGGGAGCGGGCTTGCCCCGCGATAGCGCCAGAGCAGAGAGCAATGTTGCCGCTGCTGTCGCTATCGCGGGGCAAGCCCGCTCCCACGAGGTGTGCTCAGCTGTTTTGCGAACCTTCAAACCACGCCAGCTTCTCGCGCAACTGCACCACTTCCCCGACGATCACCAGGGTCGGCGCATGCACTTCATGCCGGGCCACCAGCTCAGGCAAGTCGGCCAAGGTACCGGTGAACACCCGCTGATTGCGTGTGGTCCCCTGCTGCACCAGCGCTGCCGGCGTACTGGCCGCACGGCCATGGCGAATCAACTCGGCGCAGATGGTCGGCAGCCCCACCAGCCCCATGTAGAACACCAGGGTTTGCGCAGGCGCCACCAGGTCGTGCCAGGGCAGGTTGCTGGTGCCATCCTTCAGGTGGCCGGTCACGAAACGCACCGACTGGGCATAGTCGCGGTGGGTCAGCGGAATACCGCCGTAGGCCGAACAACCGCTGGCTGCGGTGATGCCAGGCACCACCTGGAACGGGATACCCTGCTCGGCCAGCTCCTCGATCTCTTCGCCACCCCGGCCGAAGATGAACGGATCCCCCCCCTTGAGCCGCAGCACGCGCTTGCCCTGGCGGGCCAGATCGACCAACAGGCGGTTGATCTGGTCCTGCGGCACGCTGTGGTCGGCGCGGCGCTTGCCGACATAGATACGCTCGGCATCGCGCCGGCACATCTCGATGATGGCCGGGGCCACCAGCCGGTCATACAGCACCACGTCGGCCTGCTGCATCAGGCGCAGGGCACGGAAGGTCAGCAGGTCCGGGTCACCCGGGCCGGCACCGACCAGATACACCTCGCCACCCTGCTGCACCGGCGCGCCGTCGACCATTGCCTGCAACAGGCGTTCGGCCTCGGCACCCTGCCCGGCCAGCTGGCGCTCGGCGATCGGCCCCTGGAACACGTTCTCCCAAAAGCCGCGGCGCTGATTGACGTCAGGGTACAAGGCCTTGACCTGATGGCGGAAACGCGCGGCCAGGCCTGCCAATTCGCCATAGGCGGACGGGATCCAGGCCTCCAGCTTGGCGCGAATCAACCGCGCCAGCACCGGCGCGTCGCCACCGCTGGAGACCGCCACCACCAAGGGCGAGCGGTCGACGATGGCGGGGAAGATCACCGTGCACAAGGCCGGCGCGTCAACCACATTGACCGGCAGGCTGCGTGCCTGCGCATCCGCCGAGACCTGGGCATTGAGCCCGGGGTCATCGGTGGCCGCGATCACCAGGCGACAGCCGTCCAGGTCCGACGGCTGATAGCCGCGCACCAGCACCTCGCCACCGCCCTCACGGGCCAGTGCGGCGAGCTGGCCGTCTACCTCCGGCGCCACCACCCGCAGCGCGGCGCCGGCATCGGCCAGCAGGCGCGCCTTGCGCAGGGCGATCTCGCCACCGCCGACGACCAGCACGCGGCCGCCCTGCAGCTTATGGAACAGCGGCAGGTAATCCATCTCAGCGAATGACCTCGACGCCACCCATGTACGGCTTGAGCACTTCCGGCACACGGATCGAGCCGTCGGCCTGCTGGTAGTTCTCCAGCACTGCCACCAGGGTACGGCCTACTGCCAGGCCGGAACCGTTGAGGGTGTGCACCAGCTCCGGCTTGCCGGTTTCCGGGTTGCGCCAGCGCGCCTGCATGCGGCGGGCCTGGAAGTCGCCGCAGTTGGAGCAGGAGCTGATTTCACGGTACTTGTCCTGGCTCGGCACCCACACTTCCAGGTCGTAGGTTTTCACCGCGCCGAAGCCCATGTCGCCGGTGCACAGCGCCAGCACGCGATACGGCAGCTCCAGCAGCTGGAGCACGCGCTCGGCGTTGGCGGTCAGGCCTTCCAGCGCCTCCATGGATTTTGCCGGCTCCACCACCTGGACCATCTCGACCTTGTCGAACTGGTGCTGGCGGATCATGCCGCGGGTGTCACGGCCCGACGCGCCGGCCTCGCTGCGGAAGCATGGGGTGTGGGCAACCAGCTTGAGCGGCAGTTGCTTGGCGTCGAGGATCTGGTCGGCCACCAGGTTGGTCAGCGACACTTCGGCGGTCGGGATCAGGTAGAAGTCGGCCTCGCCTTCGCGGCTGATCTTGAACAGGTCTTCCTCGAACTTCGGCAGCTGGCCGGTGCCCTGCAGGGCCGGGGCCTGGACCAGGTACGGGGTGTAGTGCTCTTCGTAGCCATGCTCGCCGGTGTGCAGGTTGATCATGAACTGCGCCAGGGCACGGTGCAGGCGGGCAATCGGGCCACGCAGCACGGCGAAGCGGGCACCGGACAGCTTGGATGCCGCCTCGAAGTCCAGGCCACCGCTGATTTCGCCCAGGGCCACGTGGTCCTTGATCTCGAAGTCGAAGGCCTGCGGGGTGCCCCAGCGGCGCACTTCGACGTTGTCGTCTTCGCTGGCACCGACCGGGACGCTGGCATCCGGCAGGTTGGGGATGGTCAGCAGGATGCCGTCGAGTTCCGCCTGGATGCCGTCCAGCTCGGCCTTGCCGGCGGCCAGCTCGTTGGCCATGCGCTCGACGTCTGCCATCAGCGGGGCGATGTCCTCACCCTTGGCCTTGGCCTGGCCGATGGACTTGGAGCGGGCGTTACGCTCGGCCTGCAGTTGCTCGGTACGGGTCTGCACCGCCTTGCGGCGCTCTTCCAGTGATTCGATGCGCGCGACATCCAGGCTGAAGCCACGGGAGGCCAGGCGGTCCGCCACTTCCTGAAGTTGGCCGCGTAACAGTTTGGAATCGAGCATATCGTTCTCTCGTTATAGGTAGGTGTTGGTTCAGAATCGGGTAAGGGTGAGGCCGGCCCAGGTCGCAAGCAGCCCGCCCACCACGCTAATACCGGTATAGCCCAAGGCTAGCGGAACCTGCCCGCTTTCGAGCAGGCGCACGGTATCCAGGGAAAAGGAAGAAAAGGTGGTCAGGCCACCGAGAAAGCCGACGATCAGCCCAGCGCGCAGCTCCACCGGCACCATGGGTTTGTGCAGGAACAGGCCGTACAGCAGGCCGATCAGCAGGCAGCCCACCAGGTTGACCGCCAGCGTACCGAGATAGAAATGCTTCGGCCAGTTGGCAGCGACCCAGTTGGTGGTGGCAAAGCGCAGCAGGGTACCGGCGATGCCGCCGGCACTGACGGCGGCGATGAGTGCGATCACGGTTTTCTCCGTTGGCGGGGGCTGGTGCGGTCGAGCTCGGCCAGGTGACGCAGCTTTTCGCCGATCTTCAGCTCCAGCCCACGCGGCACCGGCTGGTAGTACTGGCGCGGTTCCAGTTGCTCGGGGAAATAGTCTTCACCGGCGGCATAGGCATCCGGCTCGTCGTGGGCGTAGCGGTATTCCTCGCCGTAGCCCAGCTGCTTCATCAGCTTGGTCGGGGCATTGCGCAGGTGCAGCGGCACCTCCAGCGAACCGTGCTCGGCCGCTTCGCGCATGGCTGCCTTGAAGCCCATGTACACCGCATTGCTTTTCGGGGCGCAGGCGATGTAGGTGATGGCCTGGGCCACCGCCAGCTCGCCTTCCGGGCTGCCCAGGCGCTCCTGCACGTCCCAGGCCGCCAGGCACAGGCTCAGGGCACGCGGGTCGGCGTTGCCGATGTCTTCACTGGCCATGCGCACCACGCGCCGGGCGATGTACAGCGGGTCGCAGCCGCCGTCGAGCATGCGCGCGTACCAGTACAGCGCGCCGTCGGGGTTGGAGCCGCGCACCGACTTGTGCAGCGCCGAGATCTGGTCGTAGAACGCCTCGCCGCCCTTGTCGAAACGTCGACGGCTGTCGCCGAGCAGGCTTTGCAGGAGCTCGACGCCAATTTCACCGCCGTCGTCGGCCAGGTCCGAGGCATTCTCGAGGAAGTTGAGCATACGCCGGCCATCGCCATCGGCGGCGGCCATGAGCATCTTGAAGGCCTCGTCGCCCACCCGCAGGTTGCGCTTGCCCAGGCCGCGTTCCTCGCTCAGCGCACGGTCGACCAGCTTGCGCAGCGCCGCTTCGTCCAGGCTCTTGAGCACATACACTCGCGCCCGCGACAACAAGGCGTTGTTCAGTTCGAACGAGGGGTTTTCGGTAGTGGCGCCGATGAAGATCAGCGTGCCGTCCTCCACATAGGGCAGGAAGGCGTCCTGTTGCGACTTGTTGAAGCGGTGCACCTCGTCGACGAACAGGATGGTGCGCCGGCCGTACTGGCCGGCCTGCTGCTTGGCCACCTCGACCGCCTGGCGAATCTCCTTGACCCCGGCCAGCACCGCCGAGACCGTTTCGAAGTGCGCATCGCAGAACTGCGCCAGCAACCGCGCCAGGGTGGTCTTGCCCACCCCGGGCGGTCCCCAGAAGATCATCGAATGCAGCGCACCCTGCTCCAGCGCCTCGCGCAGCGGCTTGCCGCGCGCCAGCAGGTGCTCCTGGCCAACGTACTCGTCCAGGTTGGACGGGCGCAGCCTGGCGGCCAGGGGCTGGGCGACGGGTTCGCTTCGAAACAGGTCCATCACGGGCTCCGCTTACTCCTTGATGACGTCCGCGCCTTTGGGGATGTCGAACTTGAAGGTGCTGTCCGGCACCGCCTGGTTGGCCTTGACGCCATTGAACAGGATGTTGGTGCGCTGGCCGACACTGTCGATCAGTTGCATGTCGTTGATCAGGCCCTTGCGGAACGACACGCGCAGCGAGTCGAACAAGGTGTCCTTGGTCTTGGGCTTGAGGGTGAAGTCCATGACTTCGCCCTGCTCCTTGGACGTGATGTCAAAGCTCTGGCTGATCTTCGACACGTCACCGGACAGCAGCAGCGCCGGGGTCTGGTTCAGACGCACGTCGAGCTTCTTGATGGTGGCCTGTTCCAGATCCGGGTCCCACAGGGTGACGTTCTTGCCGTCGGACACCACCACCTGCTCCTGCGGTGCATTGGTGTGCCAGTAGAACAGGCCCGGGCGCTTGACGGTCATCTTGCCGGAGGTTTCCTGCAGGTTGGCACCGTCGGCGGCAAGGGTCAGCTGGGAAAAGTTGGCTTCAATGGTCTGCGACTTCTCCAGCAACTGGGTCAGGCGCTGCACATCCTGCTCGCCGGCATGGGCCGACAAAGTGCCCGCAGCCAGGGCAGAAACCAACAGCATGCGAATCGCGCGCATGGAAATCCTCGTAGAACAGTGGGTGGGCCGGGCACCTCGTGTGCCCGGCAGGGTGATCTTCAATCGCGTGGGCCGCCCGGGGCAATCACTTCCCGCGAGCCGTTGCTGTTCATGGGGGTGACCACACCGGCCATCTCCATCGACTCGATCATCCGCGCGGCGCGGTTGTAACCGATCTTCAGCTTGCGCTGTACCGCGGAAATCGAGGCCCGGCGGCTTTCCAGCACGAACTGCACGGCTTCGTCGTAGAGGGCGTCAGCTTCCGGGTCATCGCCGTCGCCACCACCACCGCCACCGCCGTCGAAGCCGCTGCCGGCCTCCTCGACACCATTGAGGATGTCGTCGTTGTAGTCCGGCGCGCCACGCAGCTTCCACGCCTCGACCGTGCGATGCACCTCGTCGTCGGAAACGAACGCGCCATGCACGCGGATCGGCAGGCTGGTGCCCGGCGGCATGTACAGCATGTCACCGTGGCCCAGCAGCTGCTCGGCGCCACCCTGGTCGATGATGGTCCGCGAGTCGATCTTGCTCGACACCTGGAACGCCATGCGGGTCGGGATGTTGGCCTTGATCAGGCCGGTGATCACGTCCACCGACGGGCGCTGGGTGGCCAGGATCAGGTGGATACCGGCGGCACGGGCCTTCTGGGCGATACGGGCGATCAGTTCTTCGACCTTCTTGCCGACGATCATCATCATGTCGGCGAATTCGTCGACCACCACCACGATGGTCGGCAGGGTCTTCAGCGTCGGCGGCTCGTCGTCCATGCTCTCGCGACGGTACAGCGGGTCGTGGATGACCTCGCCGGCCTCTTGCGCGTCCTTGATCTTGCGGTTGAAGCCGGCCAGGTTACGCACACCCATGGCCGCCATCAGCTTGTAGCGCCGCTCCATCTCGGCAACGCTCCAGCGCAGGGCATTGGCGGCGTCCTTCATGTCGGTGACCACCGGGCACAGCAGGTGCGGAATGCCTTCGTAGATCGACAGTTCGAGCATTTTCGGGTCGATCATGATCAACCGCGCGTCTTCCGGGCCCGATTTGAACAGGATCGACAGGATCATGGCGTTCACACCCACCGACTTACCGGAGCCAGTGGTACCGGCCACCAGCAGGTGGGGCATCTTCGCCAGGTCGGTGATCACCGGCTTGCCGCCGATATCGTGGCCCAGGGCCAGGGTGACCGGCGACTTGTTCTCGTCGAACTGCGGCGACGACAGCACTTCGGAGAAGCGCACCATCTGGCGGTTCTCGTTGGGGATCTCGATACCCACGGTGGTCTTGCCGGGGATCACTTCGACCACCCGCACGCTGGTCACGGCCAGCGAACGCGCCAGGTCCTTGGCCAGGTTGGCGATGCGGCTGACCTTCACGCCTGCGGCGGGCTGGATTTCGTAACGGGTAATCACCGGGCCCGGGTGAATCGAATCGACAGAGACTTCGACGCCGAACTCTTTCAGTTTGATTTCCAGCAGGTGGCCGACCCCAGCCAGGGACTCCGGCGAGTACTCGATCTTCTTCTGCTCGGCCGGGTCGAGGATGGAGATCGAAGGCAGCGTGCCTTCCACGGCGCTGTCGACGAACAGCGGCGCCTGCTTCTCCTTCATCACCCGCTTGCTCGGCTCGGGCGCCTTGACCTGCGGCGGCGGCATGTTGATCACCGGGGCCGGCTGTTGTTCGCGCTGGGCCACATGCTTGGTCAGGGCTTCGTCGCGCTCGATGATGCGCTCGCGGGCCTTGATCTGCTCGCGTTTGTCCGGCACCACCGGGGCGACCACTTCATCGACCTGCTCGTCCACTTCGCGCAGCTGCGCCACCAGGCGCTTGCGCTCGTTGCGCGCCTCCCACCAGCGGTTGGCGGCACCCTGCACCAGCTCGAACAGGTCGAGGGTGATCTTGCCGGTGACGTCCATCACCTTGAACCACGACAGGTCGGTGAACACGGTCAGACCGAACAGGAACAGCGCAATGAACATCAGCGTGCTGCCCTGCACGTTGAGCAGGTTGCGCGCCAGATCCCCAAGGCTCTCGCCCAGGGCCCCGCCAGCGGAGAACGGCAGGCTCTCCGAGGGGTGGAAATGAATATGCGCCAGCGCCGCGCCCGACAGCACCAGGAACACCAGGCCGATCAGCCGCCAGGAAAACAGCCAGCCGCTCCACTGCCAAGGCTGGTGACGTTCGCGGAAGATCTGCCAGGTCTTGATCGCCAGCAGCAGCGGGAAAATGTAGGCGAAGTAGCCGAGCACCATGAACAGGATGTCGGCGAAGTAGGCACCGGCACGGCCAGCGGCGTTCACCACCTGCTCGGTGTTGCTGGTGTGGCTGAAGCCAGGGTCGGAGGTGTCGTAGGTGAGCAGCGCCATCCACAGGTACAGGCACAGGGCACCGACGGCGATCAACGCACCTTCCTTGAGGCGGTAATGCAGCTGTTGCCGCCACAGGGGCACTGGCAAGGGGGCTGGAGTTGCGGTGGATTTCTTCAAAACGCGTCTATTCCTGCGCGAATAGTGATTGGCCGGTGACTGGCCAACAAATCACTACTTTTAACATTACTGCCCGCCAGCCGCCATGGCGGCACGCCGTTTCGGGCGTGAACGGGGGCTACTTTCATTTAGTTGCAATTTGAGCATGCATTTTCTTTTGTGACAAAGGCTTATGCTGTGTTTTTGCACAGGTGTGACAGCAAATGCGTCAGATGGTGCCAGCCGGCTGATGAATATGCGGCCTGAGCGGACGCATTCGCGGGTAAACCCGCTCCCACAGGGACCGCGCATAACCTGTAGGAGCGGGTTTACCCGCGAACAGGCAAAGGATGATTGACCCTGCCAGGCGCGCACGCCATGCTGGTCGCCCTCCCCTCCCCCACCGCCCAAGACCCATGCTCACCTGGCTGACCCGCGACTCGCTGACCTTCCCGCCCCTGGAAAAAGCTCTGCATGACCCCAACGGCCTGCTGGCCGCCGGCGGCGACCTCACTCCCGACCGGCTGGTCGCAGCCTATCGCCACGGCTGCTTCCCCTGGTACCAGGATGGCCAGCCAATCCTCTGGTGGTCGCCCGACCCACGCACCGTGCTGTTCCCTGACGAACTGCACGTTTCGCGCTCACTGGCCAAGCTGATCCGCCAGGGCCGCTACCAGGTCAGCTTCGACACCGACTTCGCTGCCGTGATTGCCGCCTGCGCCGCGCCACGCGATTACGCCGACGGCACCTGGATCACCGACAACATGCGCGCCGCCTACTGCGAACTGCACCGGCGCGGCATCGCCCATTCAGTGGAGGTGCGCCTGGATGGCGAGCTGGTGGGCGGCCTCTACGGGCTGGCCATGGGCCGGCTGTTCTTCGGCGAATCGATGTTCAGCCGTGCCGACAACGCATCGAAAGTGGGCTTCGTAGCCCTGGTCGAGCACTTGCGCGAAGCCGGTTTCGCCCTGATCGACTGCCAGATGCCGACCAACCACCTGCACAGCCTGGGCGCCCGCGCCATCAGCCGGGCGAACTTCGCCGAACACCTGGCCAGGTACCTCGATACCCCCAGCCACGCCACCTGGGTTCGCTAGGCGAGTTCCCGGAGCTGGCTTACACTTAGTAACAACGTCTCACCGAAGGGGTTGATCATGACAGAGCTGGCGCGGTTGAAGTTCTATGCCACTCAACCCCACTCCTGCAGCTACCTGCCGGACGAACAGGCCACCACGCTGTTTCTCGACCCGAGCCAGCCGATGGACGTGCACGTGTACGCCGACCTGTCGGAAATGGGCTTTCGTCGCAGCGGCGACCACCTCTATCGCCCGCATTGCCAGCACTGCAATGCCTGCGTACCGGCGCGCATTCCCGCCGCACGCTTCATCCCCAATCGCCAGCAACGGCGCATCCTCAAGCGCAACGCCGACCTGACCGTCACGGCCGCGCGTCCGGCATTCAAGGAAGAGTATTTCGACCTCTACCGGCGCTACATCGAGCAGCGCCACGCTGATGGCGACATGTACCCGCCAAGCCGCGACCAGTTCGCCACCTTCCTGGTGCGCGACCTGCCGTTCTGCTGGTTCTACGAGTTCCGCCTCGATGGCCGCCTGCTGGCCATCGCGGTCTGCGACCTGCTGCCCAACGGCCTGTCGGCGGTGTACACCTTCTACGAGCCCGAGGAAGAACGCCGCAGCCTCGGCCGCTATGCCATTCTCTGGCAGATCGGCGAAGCCCTGCGGCAGAACCTCGATGCCGTCTACCTGGGCTACTGGATCAAGAACTGCAAGAAAATGAACTACAAGACCCAGTACCGCCCCATCGAATTGCTGATCAACCAGCGCTGGGTCAGCCTCAACTGAAAGCATTGGCTTGAAACACAATTTTCGGGCATAATCCACGCCACTTTTTTTGCCCGGTGCAGTTACGCGTCGGGCCAACTCTGGACACCGAGGGCTTTACTGCATGTCGAAAGAAGACAGCTTCGAAATGGAAGGCACTGTCGTCGACACCCTGCCCAACACCATGTTCCGCGTGGAGTTGGAAAACGGGCACGTCGTTACCGCGCATATCTCTGGCAAGATGCGCAAGAACTACATCCGTATTCTCACTGGCGACAAGGTCCGCGTCGAACTGACGCCATACGACCTGAGCAAGGGCCGCATCACCTACCGTGCGCGCTAAGCTCCAGCCATAAAAAAGCCCGGCCATGTGCCGGGCTTTTTTATGGGCCGTGAAAAGCATCGCGGGGCAAGCCCGCTCCCACGCCAGCAAACACTGCCTGACGTGGGAGCGGGCTTGCCCCGCGATGATGTTTACGCGACTTCAGCCGTGGTCTCGTAATCGAACACCAACTCGCCATCGCGCAGATCGATGTGCACCACACCGCCATGCTCGGCCAACTCGCCAAACAGGATCTCTTCGGCCAGCGGCCGCTTGATCTTGTCCTGGATCAGCCGCGCCATAGGCCGCGCCCCCATCTGCACATCGTAGCCCGAGGCCGCCAGCCAGCCGCGCGCGGCATCGGTAACCTCCAGCAGCACGCGCTTGTCCTCGAGCTGCGCCTGCAACTCGATGAGGAACTTGTCGACGATGCTCTTGATGGTCTCGTGGGACAGACGACCAAACTGGATGATGGTGTCCAGGCGGTTGCGGAACTCCGGCGTGAAGCTCTTGCGAATGACCTCCATCGCGTCGGACGAGTGATCCTGATGGGTGAAACCAATCGAGGCCCGCGCGGCGGTTTCGGCACCGGCGTTGGTGGTCATGATCAGGATCACGTTGCGGAAGTCCGCCTTGCGCCCGTTGTTGTCGGTCAGGGTGCCGTGGTCCATCACCTGCAGCAGCAGGTTGAAGACTTCCGGGTGGGCCTTCTCGATTTCGTCGAGCAGCAGCACGCAGTGCGGTTGCTTGGTGATTGCCTCGGTCAGCAGGCCACCCTGGTCGAAACCGACGTAGCCGGGTGGCGCACCGATCAGGCGCGACACGGTATGCCGTTCCATGTACTCGGACATGTCGAAGCGCACCAACTCGACACCCAGCGCCTTGGCCAACTGGCGGGCGGCTTCGGTCTTGCCCACGCCAGTGGGGCCGGCGAACAGGAACGAGCCGACAGGCTTGTCCGGCGCTTTAAGCCCTGCACGCGACAGCTTGATCGCCGTGGCCAGCGAATCGATGGCCGCATCCTGACCAAATACGGTCAGCTTCAGGTCACGCTCCAGATTGCGCAGCAGCTCTTTGTCGGAACTGGTGACATGCTTCGGCGGAATCCGCGCGATCTTGGCAACGATATCCTCGACCTGCGGCACCTCGATACGCTTGACCCGGCTGGCTTCCGGCTGCAGGCGCTGGTAGGCACCCGCCTCGTCGATCACGTCGATGGCCTTGTCCGGCATGTGCCGATCGTTGATGTAGCGCGAAGCCAGCTCTGCTGCTGCCCGCAACGCCTCATCGCTGTACTCGATGTTGTGATGGCTCTCGAAGCGCCCCTTCAAGCCGCGCAGGATGCCAACGGTGTCTTCCACCGAAGGCTCGGTGACATCGACCTTCTGGAAACGCCGCGCCAGGGCGCGGTCCTTCTCGAAGATGCCACGAAACTCCTGGAAGGTGGTCGAGCCGATGCAGCGGATATCACCCGACGACAGTAACGGCTTGAGCAGATTGGAGGCATCCATCACACCGCCGGAAGCTGCACCGGCACCGATGATGGTGTGGATCTCGTCGATGAACAGGATCGCCTGCGGACGTTTTTTCAGCTCGCCGAGCAGCGCCTTGAAGCGCTTCTCGAAGTCGCCGCGGTACTTGGTACCCGCCAGCAGCGCACCCAGGTCGAGCGAATAGACCACGCTCTGGGCCAGCAGATCGGGCACCTGGCCATCGACGATGCGCTTGGCCAGGCCTTCGGCGATGGCGGTCTTGCCCACCCCGGCCTCGCCGACCAGCAGCGGGTTGTTCTTGCGGCGACGAGCGAGGATCTGCGCAACGCGCTCGACCTCCTGCTCGCGCCCCACCAGCGGATCGATACGCCCGGCACGGGCCAGTTCGTTCAGGTTGCTGGCATAGGCGTCCAGCGGATTGCTGGACGACGAGGTTTCGCCACCCTCCTCGTCCTGCATGTCCTGGTCGCTGTCGTTGTGCGACCCGTGGCCAGGCACCTTGCTGATGCCATGGGCGATGTAGTTGACCACATCGATGCGCGCCACGCTCTGCTGCTTGAGCAGAAACACCGCCTGGCTTTCCTGTTCGCTGAAGATCGCCACCAGCACGTTGGCGCCGGTCACTTCGCGCTTGCCGGAACTTTGCACATGGAACACGGCACGCTGCAGCACACGCTGGAAGCCCAGCGTCGGTTGCGTTTCACGGTCCTCGTCATGCACGGGGATCAGCGGCGTGGTCGAATCGATGAACTCCTGCAGGTCATGCTTGAGCTTGTCGAGATTGGCGCCACAGGCGCGCAGAACGGTCGCGGCAGCCTCATTGTCAAGGAGTGCCAGCAGCAGATGTTCGACGGTCATGAACTCATGACGCTTCGAACGAGCCTCCTTGAAGGCCAGATTGAGGGTGACTTCGAGCTCGCGGTTTAACATAGCTTCACCTCATACCCAAGTGGTCGGCGATTAACCGTCCTTCTCGATTTCACAGAGTAGCGGATGCTGGCTTTCCCTGGCGTATTGGTTGACCTGCATGGCCTTTGTCTCGGCGATGTCCCGGGTAAACAATCCGCACACTGCCCGCCCTTCGGTATGGACGGTCAGCATGATCTTGGTCGCCAGCTCGCGGTTCAGATTGAAGAACGTCTCGAGCACTTCGACGACGAAATCCATTGGTGTGTAGTCATCATTGAACAAAACCACCTTGTACATCGGTGGCGCCTGCAGGATCGGTTTGGCCTCCTGCACCGCAAGGCCGGCACCGTCATCCTCATGCCCGTCCTCATGGGACTGCGGGCGGTCCTGATTGAATGTTAGTCGAATCTCACTGGGTACATGCATGGAAAGAATTTCATCATGATCGACAGGTTAAGGTTGTGAGTTGACCGCGCAGGCCCCTGTCGGCGCGGGCGCCGGGTGACCTTGACTATCGGCAAAACGGTGTTACAACCAATAAGAACCCACCGTGGTCGATAAAGATCCGCGCAGTCAACCAGATTTTTCGCAAGGTTCGTATGCGGATAACGTGGATGATACTCCAGTGATGGAGTCCTTTGCAGAGGGACATAGGGATGGCAAGCGGTAAAGTCAAGTGGTTCAACAATGCCAAGGGCTATGGATTCATCAATGAAGAGGGTAAGAGCGAAGACCTGTTCGCCCATTACTCCGCCATCCAGATGGATGGCTACAAGACATTGAAAGCCGGCCAGGCAGTCACGTTCGAGCTCGTGCAAGGTCCCAAGGGCACGCATGCGGTGAATATCCAGAGTGTCACCGCCAGCAGTGCAGGTACCAGCACAGGCAATGCCGCCCCTGCCAATACCGCCCAAGCCTGATCCCCGCTCATTGCCGGTATACGAAAAAAACGGCCGCTTCTTTAATAAAGAGGCGGCCGGTTTTTTTGCCCGCCTTACATGTGCTTGATCATTGCCTCGCCAAAGCCGGAACTGCCGACCAGCGTTGCGCCGTCCATCAGACGCTCAAAATCATAAGTCACCGTCTTGGCCGCAATCGCGCCATTGGTGCCCTTGATGATCAGGTCGGCGGCCTCGGTCCACCCCATGTGCCGCAGCATCATTTCGGCCGACAGGATCACCGAGCCTGGGTTGACCTGATCCTTGCCAGCGTATTTGGGCGCGGTGCCGTGGGTGGCCTCGAACATGGCCACGGTATCCGACAGGTTGGCCCCCGGCGCGATGCCGATGCCGCCCACCTCCGCCGCCAGCGCGTCGGACAGGTAGTCGCCATTGAGGTTGAGCGTGGCGATCACGTCGTATTCGGCCGGGCGCAGCAGGATCTGCTGGAGCATGGCATCGGCGATGGCGTCCTTGACGATCACTTCACGGCCGGTCTTCGGGTTCTTGAACTTCATCCAGGGGCCGCCGTCCAGCAGTTCGGCGCCGAACTCGTCACGGGCCACTTCATAACCCCAATCCTTGAACGCGCCTTCGGTGAACTTCATGATGTTGCCCTTGTGCACCAGGGTCAGCGACTTGCGATCGTTGTCCACCACATACTGCAGCGCCTTGCGCACCAGGCGCTTGGTGCCCTCCCGGGAAACCGGCTTGACGCCGATACCGCAGTCCTGGTCGAAACGGATCTTGGTAACGCCCATTTCCTCCTTGAGGAACTTGATCACCTTGTTCGCCTCGGGCGAGCCGGCCTTCCACTCGATACCGGCGTAGATGTCTTCTGAGTTCTCGCGGAAGATCACCATGTCGACGTCACCCGGCTTCTTCACAGGGCTGGGCACACCCTGGAACCACACCACAGGCCGCAGGCACACGTAAAGGTCGAGCTGCTGGCGCAACGCCACGTTGAGCGAGCGAATACCGCCACCGACCGGCGTGGTCAGCGGCCCCTTGATCGACACCACATAGTCTTTCACCGCATCCAGGGTTTCCTGGGGCAGCCAGGTGTCCTGGTCATAGACTTGCGTGGCCTTCTCGCCGGCATATACCTCCATCCAGGCGATCTTGCGCTTGCCGCCGTAGGCCTTCTGCACGGCTGCATCCACCACCTTGATCATCACCGGCGAAACGTCCACGCCGATACCGTCGCCTTCGATGTAGGGGATGATGGGGTTGTCGGGAACATTGAGCGAATGGTCTGCATTGACGGTGATCTTGGTGCCGTCAGTCGGAACCTTGATTTTCTGGTATCCCATGCTGCACTACTCCGCTTTTCGCTGGTGTGATTGAAAAACGCGCGATGCACTGAGCCTAAACCAGGATTGCCGAGCTGCAAGCTGCAAGTTTCAAGCGGCAAGAGATGAGCTGTTCTTGCACCTTGCAGCTTGCGACTTGCAGCTGCCGCCCTGCGGCATTGCGCCACATTGCCCCTACGTCTTTGGTCTTATAAATGGCGCGATCGCACTTGACCTTGCTGAATCGACCAAAGGGTTTGATATACTGCGCCGCGACCGCAGGGTCATCGGGGCGAATCCCAGGAAAATGCGGACCGCCCTTGGCCATGAATGGCCACGAAGCCTGGGTTGTTACCGCACCCCAGCACTTGACGCTCGACTGATGCATCCACCATCACCGCTCGCAGCCTCTCGACTTTCCGCTCATGGCGATGCCAGGGCGAAGCGCCTACCCTGCGCACCTCGAGACTCGAGTACGCTCAGCACATAGAGAGTTAACCCGCATGCCCACCCGTTCCAAGATCATCTACACCTTCACCGACGAAGCCCCCGCCCTCGCCACCTATTCGCTGCTGCCGATCGTCGAAGCCTTCACTGCTTGCGCCGACATCGCCGTCGAAACCCGCGACATCTCCCTGGCCGGCCGCATCCTCGCGGCGTTCCCGGAGCAACTGGGCACCCAGAAGCAGGTAGCCGATCACCTGGCGGAACTGGGCCAGCTGGCCACCACCCCTGAAGCCAACATCATCAAGCTGCCGAACATCTCCGCTTCGGTCCCGCAGTTGAAGGCCGCCATCAAGGAACTGCAAGCCAAGGGCTTCAACATTCCTGACTACGCCGACGAGCCGGCCAGCGCCGAAGAGAAAGAATCCCGCGCACGCTACGACCGCATCAAAGGTTCGGCCGTGAACCCGGTGCTGCGCGAAGGCAACTCCGACCGCCGCGCACCGCTGTCGGTCAAGAACTACGCCCGCAAGCACCCGCACAAAATGGGCGCCTGGGCCGCCGACTCCAAGTCGCACGTTGCCCACATGACCCAGGGCGACTTCTACGGCAGCGAGAAAGCCGCACTGATCGAGGCTGACGACAGCCTGCGCATCGAGCTGGTCGGCAAAGACGGCAGCACCACCGTCCTGAAAGAAAAGACCGCGGTCAAGGCCGCCGAAGTCATCGACTGCGCCACCATGAGCCGCAAAGCGCTCAAGGCCTTCATCGCCGAGCAGATCGCCGATGCCAAGGCATCTGGCGTGCTGCTGTCGGTACACCTGAAAGCCACCATGATGAAGGTCTCCGACCCGATCATGTTCGGCGTGATCGTCGAAGAGTTCTACGGCGACGTGCTCAACAAGCACGCCGCAGCCCTGACCGAAGTAGGCTTCAACGCCAACAACGGTATCGGCGACCTGTACGCCCGCATCAAGGACCTGCCAGCCGACAAGCAGGCCGAGATCGAAGCCGACATCCAGGCCCTGTACGCCGTTCGTCCGGCCCTGGCCATGGTCAACTCGGACAAAGGCATCACCAACCTGCACGTACCGAGCGACGTCATCGTCGACGCCTCGATGCCTGCGATGATCCGTGACTCGGGCAAGATGTGGAACACCGCCGGCGAGCTGCAAGACGCCAAGGCCGTGATCCCGGACCGCTGCTACGCCGGCATCTACCAGGCCACCATCGAAGACTGCAAAGTCAACGGCGCCTTCGACCCGACCACCATGGGCAGCGTACCGAACGTTGGCCTGATGGCGCAGAAAGCCGAAGAATACGGCTCCCACGACAAGACCTTCCAGATCAAGGCCGACGGCGTCGTGCGCGTGGTCGACGGCAAGGGCAAAGTCGTGCTGGAGCAGAACGTCGAAGCCGGTGACATCTTCCGCATGTGCCAGACCAAGGACGCGCCGATCCAGGACTGGGTCAAGCTGGCCGTCAACCGCGCCCGCCTGAGCAACACCCCGGCGGTGTTCTGGCTGGACCCGGCTCGCGCCCACGACGGCGTGATGATCGAGAAGGTACAGGCGTACCTGAAGGATCACGACACCACCGGCCTGGACATCCGCGTCCTGGCCCCGGTCGATGCCATCAAGTTCTCCCTGGCCCGCATCCGCGAAGGCAAGGACACCATCTCGGTGACCGGCAACGTGCTGCGCGACTACCTGACCGACCTGTTCCCGATCATGGAGCTGGGCACCAGCGCCAAGATGCTGTCGATCGTCCCGCTGATGAACGGCGGTGGCCTGTTCGAAACCGGCGCCGGCGGTTCGGCACCGAAGCACGTGCAGCAGCTGGTCGAAGAGAACTTCCTGCGCTGGGATTCGCTGGGTGAGTTCCTGGCCCTGGCCGCCTCGCTCGAGCACCTGGGCAACACCTACGCCAACCCGCGCGCCAAGGTCCTGGCCAACACCCTGGACCAGGCCACCGGCAAGTTCCTCGACACCAACAAGTCGCCTTCGCGCAAGGTCGGCGGTATCGACAACCGTGGCAGCCACTTCTACCTGACCCTGTACTGGGCAGAGGCCCTGGCCGCCCAGAGCGACGACGCCGCCCTGCAGGCGCGCTTCGCCCCGCTGGCAAAAACCCTGGCCGAGAACGAAGCGACCATCGTCGCCGAGCTCAACGCCGTTCAGGGCAAGCCAGCCGACATCGGTGGCTACTATGCACCGGATGCCGAGCTGACCGCCAAGGTGATGCGCCCAAGCCAGACCCTGAACAGCGCCATTGCCGCCCTGTAAGGTTCGCTTGAAGTAACAGCACAAACCCCGGCCACGCACCGGGGTTTGTGCTTTCTGAAGCCTGTGAAAAACTCCGTGGGAGCGGGCTTGCCCCGCGATTGCGTCCGTTCAGGTACATTGCAATCGCGGGGCAAGCCCGCTCCCACGCCCCTACCCGGAAACCGCTCCATGACCTGGCAACCCCACATCACCGTAGCCACCATCGTCGAGCACGAAGGCAAGTTCCTCTTCGTCGAAGAATTCAAAGCCAACCAGCACGTCTTCAACCAGCCCGCCGGTCACCTCGAAGCCAACGAGACCCTACCCCAGGCCGCCCTGCGCGAAACCCTCGAAGAAACCGCCTGGGAGGTCGAGCTCACCGGCGTGGTCGGCATCTACCTCTATACCGCACCCAGCAACGGCGTCACCTACCAGCGCATCTGCTTCGCCGCCCGCCCCGTGCGCCACCACCAGGGCCTGGCCCTGGACAGCGATATCGTCCGCGCCGTCTGGCTGACCCGCGACGAACTGCTGGCCGACCCTACGCGCTGGCGCAGTGAGCTGGTGCCGCGTTGCCTGGACGACTACCTGAAAGGCCCGTTGCACAGCCTCGAGCTGCTGCGCGACTGACGCCGCGCCGCGGGTTTGATAGAATCCGCGCTTTTCCCCCTGATACACATCGGTAGCCATGACCAGCCCAGCACTCAAAGACCCCGCCAAGACCCGCGTCATCGTCGGCATGTCCGGCGGCGTGGACTCTTCCGTTTCCGCCCTCCTGCTCATCGAACAGGGCTACCAGGTGGAAGGTCTGTTCATGAAGAACTGGGAAGAGGACGACGGCACCGAATACTGCACCGCCCGCGAAGACCTGGCCGACGCCCAGGCCGTGTGCGACCGCATCGGCATCAAGCTGCATACCGCCAACTTCGCCGCCGAGTACTGGGACCATGTGTTCGAGCACTTCCTCGAAGAATACAAGGCCGGCCGCACGCCCAACCCGGACATCCTCTGCAACCGCGAAATCAAGTTCAAGGCGTTCCTCGACTACGCCCTGTCGCTGGGCGCCGACCTGATCGCCACCGGCCACTACGTGCGCCGCCGCGACACCGGCGCGATCACCGAACTGCTCAAGGGCCTGGACCCGAACAAGGACCAGAGCTACTTCCTGCACGCCGTCGGCGGCAAGGAAATCGCCCGCACGCTGTTCCCGGTCGGCGAACTCGAAAAACCCGAAGTGCGTGCCATTGCCGAGAAACACGGCCTGGCCACGGCCAAGAAGAAGGACTCCACCGGCATCTGCTTTATCGGCGAGCGCCGCTTCAGCGACTTCCTCAAGCAGTACCTGCCGGCCCAGCCTGGTGAAATCCAGACCACCGACGGTGAAGTGATCGGCCGCCACCACGGCCTGATGTACCACACCATCGGCCAGCGCCAGGGCCTGGGCATCGGCGGCCTCAAGGATGCCGGCGACGAACCGTGGTACGTGCTGCACAAGGACCTGGCCCGCAATGTGCTGGTGGTCGGCCAGGGCAACGAGCACCCGTGGCTGTTCTCCCGCGCCCTGCTGGCCTCGGAAATCTTCTGGGTCAACCCCGTCGACCTGAGCAGCCCGCGCCGCCTCACCGCCAAAGTGCGCTACCGCCAGGGTGACCAGCACTGCACCCTCGAACAGACCGAAAATGGCTACCGCGCCGTGTTCGACGAGCCGCAACGCGCCGTCACCCCCGGCCAGTCGGTGGTGTTCTACGACGGTGAAGTGTGCCTGGGCGGCGGCGTGATCGAAATTGCCGAGCCGTGGAGCCCGCGCGCATGAGCAACCTGCAGGAGCAATTGATCGCCCTGGGCGGCGTGTTCCAGGCCGCCGTGCTGGTGGACCGCATCGCCCGCACCGGCCAGGCCAGCGAAGCCACGCTGGGCTGCATGCTCGGCAGCCTGCTGGTGCGCGACCCCAAGGACACCCTGGAAGTGTTCGGCGGCGACGACCTCAACCTGCGCGACGGCTACCGCGCGCTGGTCGGTGCCCTGGAGCGCGACCCCAGCAGCCTGCAGCGCGAACCGCTGCGCTACGCGCTGTCCATGCTCGGCCTGGAACGCCAACTGGCCAAGCGTGGCGACCTGCTCGACACCATCGGCAACCGCCTGCCGCAGATCCAGTCCCAGGCCGAGCATTTCGGCCTGGTTCACGATAACGTCATCGCTTCCAGTGGAGCCTTGTACCAGGACACCCTGAGCACCCTGCGCCAGCGCATCCAGGTGCACGGCGACATGCGCTTCCTGCAGCAGGCCAACAACGCCTCGAAGATTCGCGCCCTGCTGCTGGCCGGTATCCGCGCCGCGCGCCTGTGGCGCCAGCTGGGCGGGCACCGCTGGCAGTTGGTGTTCAGCCGCCGCAAATTGCTCAACGAGCTGTACGGCATGATGCGCACCAACGATTGAAGTAAACCGTGGGAGCGGGCTTGCCCCGCGATGCCGGACGCTTCGCCGCCATCGCGGGGCAAGTCGCAGCGGCGCACCGCCGCTCCCACAGGAATACCACACGCTTCGAAACGGCCCGACCTTTGGTCAGCCACCCGACCCCGGCGCATTTTTCATGTATGATATGCGCCCCCCAAAAGCCTGACTGTCCGAGAACACCCCATGCAGCTCTCTTCGCTCACTGCGGTTTCCCCTGTAGACGGCCGTTACGCCGGCAAAACCCAGGCCTTGCGCCCCATCTTCAGCGAATTCGGCCTGATCCGTTTCCGCGCCCTGGTCGAAGTGCGCTGGCTCCAGCGCCTGGCCGCCCACCCGCAAATCGGCGAAGTGCCGGCGTTCTCCGCCGAAGCCAACGCCGTGCTGGACAGCCTGGCCACCGATTTCAAACTCGAGCACGCCGAACGCGTCAAGGAAATCGAGCGCACCACCAACCACGACGTCAAGGCCATCGAGTACCTGCTCAAGGAGCAGGCCGCTCAACTGCCTGAACTGGCCAAGGTCAGCGAGTTCATCCACTTCGCCTGCACCAGCGAGGACATCAACAACCTGTCCCACGCCCTGATGCTGCGCGCTGGCCGTGACGAAGTGCTGCTGCCACTGATGCGTCAGATCGCCGAAGCGATCCGCACCCTGGCTCACACCCACGCCGCCGTGCCGATGCTGTCGCGCACCCACGGCCAGCCGGCTTCGCCGACCACCCTGGGCAAAGAGCTGGCCAACGTCGTCTACCGCCTGGAGCGCCAGATCGCCCAGGTAGCCGCCGTGCCGCTGCTGGGCAAGATCAACGGTGCCGTGGGCAACTACAACGCCCACCTGTCGGCCTACTCGCAGATCGACTGGGAGCAGAACGCCCGCGCCTTCATCGAAGACGAGCTGGGCCTGGTGTTCAACCCCTACACCACCCAGATCGAACCGCACGACTACATCGCCGAGCTGTTCGACGCCATCGCCCGCTTCAACACCATCCTCATCGACTTCGACCGCGACGTCTGGGGCTACATCTCGCTGGGCTACTTCAAGCAGAAGACCGTCGCCGGTGAAATCGGCTCCTCGACCATGCCGCACAAGGTCAACCCGATCGACTTCGAAAACTCCGAAGGCAACCTGGGTATCGCCAACGCACTGTTCCAGCACCTGGCCAGCAAGTTGCCGATCTCGCGCTGGCAGCGTGACCTGACCGACTCCACCGTGCTGCGCAACCTGGGCGTGGGCTTCGCCCACAGCGTCATCGCCTACGAGGCCAGCCTCAAGGGCATCGGCAAGCTGGAAGTCAACGAAGCCCGCATCGCCGCCGACCTGGACGCCTGCTGGGAAGTGTTGGCCGAGCCGATCCAGACCGTGATGCGCCGCTTCAACATCGAGAACCCCTACGAGAAGCTCAAAGAGCTGACCCGTGGCAAGGGCATCACCCCTGAAGCGCTGCTGACCTTCATCGACGGCCTGGACATGCCGGCCGACGCCAAGGCCGAGCTCAAGCTGCTCACGCCTGCGACCTACATCGGCAACGCCGTGGCCCAGGCCAAACGCGTCTAAGCTGACCGTCGCGTTCAACGCCCGGCCTGGCCGGGCGTTTTTATTCCCGTACAAAAATTACGTTTTATCAATAGGTTGAACATGAATTCTGATACTCCACTGCAACTGCTGGGCGGCCTTACGGCCCGTGAATTCCTGCGCGACTACTGGCAGAAGAAGCCGCTGCTGGTGCGTCAGGCCTTCCCCGACTTCATCAGCCCCATCGACGCCGACGAACTGGCCGGCCTGGCCCTGGAAGAAGAAGTCGAGTCGCGCCTGGTGCTCGAGCACGGCGAGCGCCCGTGGGAGCTGCGCCGCGGCCCGTTCGCCGAAGACGCCTTCAGCGACCTGCCCGAGCGCGACTGGACCCTGCTGGTCCAGGCCGTGGACCAGTTCGTGCCGGAAGTGGCCGAGTTGCTGGAAAACTTCCGTTTCCTGCCCAGCTGGCGTATCGATGACGTGATGATCAGCTACGCCGCCCCCGGTGGCAGCGTCGGCCCGCATTTCGACAACTACGACGTGTTCCTGCTGCAAGGCGACGGCAAGCGCAACTGGAAAGTCGGCCAGATGTGCAACAGCGACAGCCCGCTGATCGACCACGCCGACCTGCGCATCCTCGCCGACTTCGAACAGAGCGACGAGTGGACCCTGGAGCCCGGCGACATGCTCTACCTGCCACCGCGCCTGGCCCACTACGGCGTCGCCGAAGACGAATGCCTGACCTACTCGGTGGGCTTCCGCGCGCCGAGCGCCGCCGAAGTGCTGACCCACTTCACCGACTTCCTCGGCCAGTTCCTGCCCGAAGAAGAGCGCTACAGCGACGCCGACGCCCAGCCGGTCAGCGACCCGCACGAGATCCAGCACGATGCCCTCGACCGCCTCAAGGCGCTGATCGACAAGCACATGTCCGACAAGGACCTGCTGCTGACCTGGTTCGGCCAGTTCATGACCGAGCCGCGCTACCCAGAGCAGGTTGCCGGTGAAGAACTGAGCGAAGAGGACCTGGTCAACTACCTCGAACAGGGCGCCGTGCTGATCCGCAACCCAAGCGCGCGCATGGCCTGGTCCGAGCTCAATGACGACCTGATGCTGTTCGCCAGCGGGCGCAGCTGCCCACTGCCGGCCAAACTGCGCGAACTGCTCAAGCTGGTGTGCGCCGCCGATGCCCTGCACATCGACAACCTTGCCCAGTGGCTGCAGGACGAAGACGGCCTGATGCTGATCCAGCAACTGGTCATGCAAGGCAGCCTGGGGTTCGCCGATGAATAAGATCAGCGTTCGCCTGGCCGACTGGCACAAAGACAACGCCGACATCCACCGCATCCGCAGCGCCGTGTTCGTCGCCGAACAGCATGTGCCGCCAGAGCTCGAGTTCGACGCCGAAGACCCGACGGCCGTGCATTTCCTGGCCATGGAAGGCGACTACCCGATCGGCACCGCCCGCCTGCTGCCCGACGGCACCATCGGCCGGGTGTCGGTGCTCAAGGACTGGCGCGGCCTGCACGTGGGCGATGCGCTGATGCATGCGGTCATCACCGAGGCGCAGAACCGCGACCTCAAGCAGCAGATGCTCAGCGCCCAGGTGCACGCCACTCCGTTCTATGAGCGCCTGGGGTTCCGCGTGGTCAGCGAGGAGTTCCTCGAGGCCGGCATCCCGCACGTCGACATGGTGCGTGACTCGCGCGAACTGGTCTGACTGAGCCCCCGCGCCCCCTGTGGGAGCGGGTTTACCCGCGAAGTGGACACCGCGGACTCTGGCACCCGCTTCGCTGGTGTTCGCGGGTAAACCCGCTCCCACAGGCCCCATGATCAGCGCTGTACCTGTAGGAGCTGGCTTTGCCGGCAAACGGATCACCACGTATACCTTTACTCTCACGCCTTGTTGCGAAATGGCCTACAGTGAAATACTGTATGCGCATACAGCACAACAAGGAACACCCCGTGGCCAGCACCCCCGCAGCAACGCCAAGCAGTTATGAACAACTGGGTCAGCGCATCCAGAAGATCATCAACAGCCCGATCGCCCAGCGCAGCCGCGCCGCCTTGATCTTCCGCCTCGAACAGGAAACGCCCGAAGACTGGGACACCCTGCTCGCAGAAATCGCCGAGAACGACAACGTCACCCTCGCCCACCGCGATGACGGCGGCGTGCAGATCTTCTGGACAGTACCGCAGGAAGACTGACCGGCCAGCCTGTGGCCGACAGCGCTCAGCCCAGCGTTTGCAGGTAGGCGCTGGCTTGCTGGTAGCGGGCCAGGCGGGCGAGATCCGCCGGGCCCGGGCGGGCGATGCGCGACAGGTCGCTGTTGTCGGCCAGGTCGGCCAGCTTCACTTCACGGGCCAACGGGTCGACGCCCAGGCGGATGACGAAGGCTTCGTAGCTTTCGCCTTCACGCCGGCTCAGGGCCAGCAGCGCGGCAAGTATCTTCAGCGGGAAGCCCTCGCGGGCAAGGTCGGAGAGGGTGAACGGGGTGTCTTCCAGCACATCGTGCAGCACCGCGACGATCCGCTGCTCGGGCGTGGTCACCCGCGCCATCACCCGCAGCGGGTGGAGGATATAGGCCGCCCCACCCTTGTCGTACTGCCCTTCATGTGCCCTGGTGGCCAGCGCGATGGCACGTTCCAGCGTTGCCATGTGGCTCTCCTGCTCAGCGTTCGCCCCCTCAGCATAGCCGGTAAAAATGTCCTTCGACATCAAGGCCCTGCCAAGGGTGAGCCATCTGCAACATGACGACTTCTTGACGGTACTGTCAGCGCGCGACACCGTGCTGGATGACCACCGAGTCGGTTCCCAGCTTGGCCATGACCTCCGCCTTGCGCGCATCGGCCTCGGCCTTGCTCGGGTACGGCCCGATCAACACCACCGGCTTGCCTTCACGGTATTCGACCCAGGACGGGATGCCCTTCTCGATCAGGCGCGCGGTCATGTCGGTCAGGGCGCCCATGTTCGGGCCCTGGATCACTTCCACATCCCAGCCTTCCGGCGCCGGCTGGTCAGCCAGGGCCTCGGCACGGCGCTGCAGCTCGGCGCCGCCGCAGATTTCACGGATGCGCAGGTCATTGCCGGTTTCGTCGATGATGATCTGATACTGGCCGTCGCGCTTGATCGCCACGTAGCTGCGATACGCCTCGTACTGCCCGGCATCGTCCTTGCCGCGCACCTGGCCGCAGATGGAGCCCTGGGTGTCGAAGCGCACATTGGCGAACTTGGCCGTCTTGGGGTTCTTCAGGTGCTCGGCCACCTGGTTGTGTACCCCTTCGACCTCGTTGTTGCAGCCCGCCAGGGCCAACACTGCCATTACCACAGCCAGTTTGCGCACGCGTGTACCTCCAATTTCGAAGGGGCGGATTCTAGCATGACCAATGCTTGAGGCCGGGGGTTATCCCACCCGCGCAGGCTCAGCGCCGGCTGACCATCGCGACAATGGTCGCCTGCAGTTCCTGGCGCGCGGCCTCAGGCGCAAGCTCCCCGCAAGCGGCGGCCTGCGACAGGGCCTCGGCAGCCCCGACCAAGGCCCGCAAGCCCGCGGTATCGATGTCGCCCCCTGCGGCGAACGGCGCCAGGGCCTGGCGGCACTTGTCGAGAAACGGCCCCTCATAGACGCGTTTGAGGGCCTCCATTTCCGGTGAGCCCGCCAGCGCCGCGCTGACCCCGGGAATCTCGCGCCCTTGGCTCATCACGCAATTCACATAGGCGTCGGCGATCACCTGCGCCCGGCCAGCCAGGTCGGCCGGGCCGCCGGCCAGGGCGCTGTCGAGCATGGCGGTCTGCCGGGCGTCGTACTCCTGATACAACGCCACCAGCAGCCCGGTGCGGGTCTCGAAGTGGTCATACACCACGGGCTTGGTGACCCCGGCCTGCTCGGCCAACCGGCCCAGGCTCAGGCTTTCGGTGCCCTCTTCGCGCACCAGCTGCCAGGCCACATCGAGCAACTGACGACGGCGCTGCTCACGGGAAAGGCGCTTGCGCGAGGGGGTCTTGTCATCGCTTGACATCGCTTACCTACCAAAAGTAACTTACCAAGGGTAACTTACCGCGAGTATATAGCGCTCGCGGTTTTCCTGCACACCTTGATGGAGTCCTCGCCATGCATGCCCTGATCGTCATTGGTCACCACGACCCTGCATCCCTCACCCATGCCCTCGCCGGGCAGATTGCTGCCGGTTTGCATGCCGCCGGCCATACCAGCGAATTCGCCGACCTGGGGGCCGAGCAGTTCGACCCGCGCTTCGGCCTTGCCGACCACGCCGTGCACCGACGCCAGGCTGCGGCCCCGGCAGACGTGCTGGCCGAACAGGCGCGCATCGAACGGGCCGACACTCTGGTGCTGGTCTACCCCATCTACTGGTGGTCGCTGCCCGCCTTGCTCAAGGGCTGGGTGGAGCGGGTGTTCAGCAATGGCTGGGCATTCGACTACCACGCCGATGGCAAGCTGATCAAAAAGCTCGACGGCATGACCGTGCACCTGGTCGGCGTGGCCGGGGCCGACGCTGGCACCTTCGAGCGCCACGGCTACAACCAGGCCATGGCGACGCAGATCGAACACGGCATCTTCGACTATTGCGGCGCCGAGGTGCTCAGCACCACGCTGCTCACCGACAGCGAAATCCAGGACAATCGCGCCAGCCTTGAACGCGCGCGGCAACTGGGCGAGCGATTGTTCGCCGGCAGCCTCGCCGTCGCCTGACCCGCACTGCCCAGGGGCGGCAAGCCGCCGCCCCATTGCAGGAACCCGAACGACCCGGCCACCATTGAGAACAATTTACATTAATACTCGGAAACCGGTCGTTGGACAGCACTTCAACCCGCAAGCTGGGCTTCTTCTTCAGCGACCACCATCGCTGGCTGCTGCAACACATCAACAAGCGCCTGCGCAACCGTGCCGATGCCGAGGACACTGCCGCCGAAGCGTTCTGCCAGATGCTCGGTGCGCGGGTCGACCCCGACAGCATCCAGCAGCCCCGCGCCTACCTGTCGACCATCGCCCGCCGGTTGATCTTCGACCGCCACCGTCGCCGCCAACTCGAACAAGCCTACCTGGAGCGCCTGGCCCTGTTGCCAGAGCCAGTGGCCCCTTCGGCCGAGGAACAACTGCTGCTGCTCGAGGCGCTGGTCACCATCGACCAGGTGCTCGATGGCCTGCCGGATATCGTCAAGGCGGCCTTCCTCTATAGCCAGCTCGATGGCCTGAGTTACGTCGACATCGCGGCCAAGCTGAACCTGTCAGAACGCACTGTCAGCCGCTACATGAAACAGGCGCTGCGCCAATGCTACCTGTGCGAGCTGCAGCCATGAGCCGCCAGGTGCTCGACAGCATCAGCGAACAGGCCATCGACTGGATGGTGGAACTCAACGCTGGCGGCCATGACGCCGACTTGCCCGCGCGCCTGCAGCTTTGGCTGGGCCAGGACCCTCGGCACCAGCAGGCGTGGGACTTGCTGCAACAGCGCCTGGGCCGCCCTTGCGCGGTACTGCGCGGCCTTGATGCGCGGGCGCCCGGCCAGACCGAAGCCACCCGCCGCCTCCTGTTGCAACCCACCCGCAGCCGCCGCGACGTGCTGCGCAGCATGGTCGGCCTCGGCCTGCTGGGTGGCGGGCTATGGGCCGGTTGGCGCAGTGACGCGGCCCTGGGCTGGCGGGCCGACCTGCATACCGCCAGCGGCCAGCGCCGCAGTTACACCCTGGACGATGGCAGCCGCCTGAGCCTCAATAGCCACAGTGCGGTCGACGTGCAGTTCGATGCCGGCCAACGCCTGGTGATATTGCGTCGCGGCGAACTGCTGATCCAGGTCGCCGCCGACCCGCATCGCCCGCTGCGGGTCCGCACCGCGCAAGGCCAGGTGCAGGCCCTGGGCACGCGCTTCCTGGTCAGCCAGGAGGCGGGCTCGACCCGTGTGGTGGTGCTGCAACACAGCGTACGCGCCAGCCTCGCCGACGGCCGCCAGCTCGATCTGCAGGAAGGCCAGGCCGCCTTGCTGCGCAGCAGCGGTATCGAACTGCTCGCGCAGGAACAACGCCAGCGCGCAGCCTGGCTCGAAGGCCGCCTGGAGGTGCTCGATGAGCCGCTGCACCAGGTGATCGAAGCCCTGCGCGACTACCAGCCCGGTTTCATCCGCCTGGCCCCCGAAGTGCGCAACCTGCGCGTACAAGGCGTGTTCCCGCTGGACCAGCCCCGGGAGGCCCTGCAGGCCTTGGGCGAAGCCCTGCCGATCCGCATCGAGCACTACGGCCCGTGGCTGACCCTGATCGGGCCGTCGGCCGCGGGTTGAAAATATTTTTTGAAAATCATTCGCAATGGTGTCCGGTTTTCATTTCTCGTTGCACCTAACTCCTGACAGCCAACTTCAAACTCGGGAGAACACCGTGCACAACCTATGGCCCCGCGCCCTGCCCCTCGTCATCGCCCTGAGCAGCCTCAGCGGCTTTGCCCAAGCGCAGACCCAGTCGTTCAACCTGCCGGCGGCAGACCTGGCCGCCACGCTCAACCGCATTGCCAGCCAGAGCGGGCACATCATCGCCCTGGAACCCGGCCTGGTGCGCGGCAAGCAGGCCCCGGCCGTGGTCGGCGATATGAGCGCCGAGCAAGCCATGCAGGCCGCCCTGGCCGGTAGCGGCCTGCAGTTGCGGGTGACCTCCAGCGGCCACTTCAGCGTGGCGCCGGCCAGCCTGGGCGGCGACGTGATGGAGTTGGGCAGCACCAGCGTCACCGACAACTACCTGGACGCGACCAGCGAAGGCAGCGGCAGCTACGCCGCGCGTGCCGTCACCCTCGGCAAGGGCGTACACACGCTGAAGGAGATCCCGCAGTCGGTCACCGTCATCACCCGCAAACAGCTGGACGACCAGGGCATCACCGACCTGCAGGACGCCGTCAACCACACCACCGGCCTGGTCGGTGCCCAAGGGATCGGCCCGGGCATGGTCATCACCTCGCGCGGCTTCCAGATCGACGACTGGCAGTACGACGGGGTGCCGATCCAGCGCAACAACTACTCGCTGGGCAACTGGGCAACCCAGGACCTGGTGTTCTTCGACCGCGTGGAAATCCTGCGCGGCGCCTCCGGCCTGCTGCAAGGTACCGGCAGCCCAGGCGGCGCGATCAACCTGGTGCGCAAACGCGGCCAGGCCACCCCGACCGTCGCCCTGACCGGCAAAGCGGGCTCCTGGGATCACTACGGCCTGCAGCTGGACGCCGGCGGCCCGTTGACCAGTGATGGCCGGGTACGTGGGCGCATGGTGCTGGACGAAGACCAGAGCGACAGTTTCATCGATTACCAGTGGAGCAAGAACCACTCCCTGTATGGCGCCCTGGACATCGACCTGAACGATGCGACCACCGTGGGTGCCGGCATCAGCTACAGCCGCCAGCAGTCGCGCCCGATGCTGCGCGGCATCCCCCGCTATGCGACCGGCAAGGCGGTGGACCTGCCCCGCTCCACCTACACCGGTGCACGCTGGAGCCGCGCTGAGACCGACGTCACCACCTACTACCTCGACCTCGAGCACCGGTTCAACGACGACTGGACGTTCAAGACCGCCGCCGTGCGCATGGACGAGACCAACACCTCTACCCACCAGCGCGTACAGACCATCGAACAAGGCCTGGCCCCCGATGGCACGGGCGTCAGCTACGCCGACTGGATCACCGACTTCCACAACACCAAGCTCGGCCTGGACATGAACCTGGTCGGGCATTTCGATACCGGCTCGGTGGCCCACGAGGTAACCCTGGGTGGCAACTACGCCAAGCTGACGTCCGACGATGCCTATTGGCGCAACTTCGTTGACGATCCCGACGACAACATCTTCGCCATCGATCACAACCGCCCGGAACCTGACCGCGACAGCCTGCTCGCCGGCGACATGGGCCGCGCCAACCGCGCCAGCTACGACATCCGCCAGAAAGGCCTGTATGGCGCCTGGCGCGTCAAGCCAGTGGAAGACCTGACCCTGGTGCTGGGCGCGCGGGTCAGCTGGTTCGACTACCGCTGGGATTCGACCGACTTCAACGGCCCGAACGAGCCCGGCAACCAACACCCGACCAGCCGCATGACCGAAACCGGCCAGGTCACGCCCTATGCCGGCTTCGTTTACGACCTGACCCGTGAATGGGCCTGGTACGCCAGCTACACCGATGTATTCGTGCCGCAGACCGAGCGTGCCGTGGGCAACACGCCGCTCAAGCCGGTGGTGGGCAGCAACTACGAGACAGGCCTGAAGGGCGAACTGCTCGACGGCCGCGTCAATGCCTCGCTGGCCGTGTTCCGCTATGACCAGGAAAACCGTGCCGTCACCGACGTCGCCTCGGGCTTTGCCTGCGATGACTGGTACTGCTCGACCGCTGCCGGCAAGGTGCGCAGCCAGGGCGTCGAAGCCGAGGTCAGCGGCGAAGTGCTCAGCGGCCTGCAACTGTTCGCCGGCTATACCTACAACACCACCAAGTTCCTCGACGACCCGGACAACGAGGGCCGTGTGTTCAGTCAGTGGACCCCCAAGCACATGCTGCGCGCCTGGGCCGACTACACCCTGCCGCTGGACGGCCAGCGCTGGAGCACCGGGCTGGGCTTCACCAGCCAGAGCCACACCCTGGGTTACGAGCGCAACTATGAAGTGGCAGGCTACACGGTCTGGAGCGCACGCCTGGCCTACCAGCTGACACCCGAGGTGAACCTGGCGGTCAACGCCAACAACCTGTTCGACAAGAAGTACTGGGTAGCCGGTTTCAACCAGCTCAATGGCAGCAACAACTACGGCGAGCCACGCAACTTCATGTTCACGGTGAAATACACGCCGCAGTTCTGAGCCGCCTCAATCCGCCAGGGGCCACTCGGCCAGCGGCCAGTACTGGCCCTTGCGCGATTCGTACAAGGTGAAGCTGCACGCCGCGAGGAAGAACTCCGGCGCTTGCGCCGCCTCCGGCAGCGGCCCGCGAAAGTCCCGCGACAGCGTCAGGTGCGGCCGGTACTCGCGCACCTGCGCCTCGATACCCAGCGGCAGCACAGCCTGCTGCAGGGCGTAGACCAACTGGCGCAGGGCCGCTGGCGCCTGCTCGGGTTCGAGCACCAAGGCGCTAGCGCGCGGCCACACCTGCAAGCGGTCGAGCACCACCCGCAGCGGCGCATCCGAGCGCTGCAACGGCTCGACGGCGGCACACACCGCCGGCACCAGGGCCGCATCCACATCCCCCAGGAACAGCAAAGTCACATGGAAGTTGTCCGCCGGCACCGGCTTGCCGCTACGCAGATCCAGGCCACGGCGCCACTGGGCGATGGCGCGGCGCTGGCCATCAGTGACCGACAGGGCGAAGAACAAGCGCTTGAACGGTGCGCCGCTGGGGCGTGATTCCTGGACCATGGGGCGTTCCTTGTCAGAAGATCGGAGCATTCAAATGCACAAAATACATCGAAAAATCCAGTTGAATCGTTTGCGCAAGCTGTAGGCCATTACACCTAAGTCGCCCGGAATAAACGTAACAATAAGTACAAACCCTGACGATGTTTGTTTATGCTGGCGAGCTTATGCCATGGCGCATGGCCATTTTTTAGACAAGTAACCGTCCATGAAAATTGCACTCGTACTGATCTTCGTCCTCTCGATCGCCTATGTTCACCTGCGCGGTCGGGTTCGTCACAAGCTGACCCGCCAGTTGGGCGACCACTCCAGCTTCCTCGCCCCGGTCAACAGTTTCCTTTACCTGTTCTCCAGGCTCCCGGCCAAGCCCTACCTGCCGGTCGAGGCGTTCCCCGAGCTGCAACCGCTAAAGGACCACTGGCAGGAGATCCGTGCCGAGGCCCAGCAACTGCTGCATGCCGGCGAGATCAAGAAGTCCGATAACTACGACGACGTCGGTTTCAACTCGTTCTTCAAGACCGGCTGGAAGCGCTTCTACCTGAAGTGGTACGGCGAGAGCCACCCCTCGGCGATGACCCTGTGCCCGCGCACCACCGAGCTGCTGCAGGGCATCGGCACGGTCAAGGCGGCGATGTTCGCCACCCTGCCACCGGGCGCCAAACTGGTGCGCCACCGCGACCCCTACGCCGGTTCCTACCGCTACCACCTGGGCCTGGACACACCCAACGACGACGGCTGCTACATCGATGTCGACGGCGAGAAGTATTCGTGGCGCGACGGTGAGCCAGTGATGTTCGACGAGACCTACATCCACTACGCCGCCAACACCACCGAGCACAACCGCATCATCCTGTTCTGCGACGTCGAACGCCCGCTCAAGTACCGCTGGGCGAGTGCCTTCAACCGCTGGTTCAGCCGCAACGTCATGGCCGCTGCCGCCGCACCCAACGATGCCAATGACAAGACCGGCGGCATCAACCGCCTGTTCACCCGCATCTACAAGATCCGTGAGCGCGGCAAGGCGCTGAAGAAACGCAACCGCATGCGCTACTACCTGGAAAAGTGGGCAGTGGTCGCCGCACTGGTGCTGGTGTTCATCTACATCTGACCGGGCAGCGCCGTACGTACACCATCGCGGGGCAAGCCCGCTCCCACGCTTTACGTGGGAGCGGGCTTGCCCCGCGATGCTTTAAGCAGATGAAAGCACGCCCGCAAACCCCATCATCGACTAGCCTGAAAGCTCCCCCCGACCAACCTGACAAGGTGAAGACGATGAGCATGATGGACTGGGACGCCTACCGTAAGCAGTTGATGGCCGGCATCGGCGATCTCAAGCAACTGTCCCCCGATACCGTGGCCGGCTACATGACCGCCAGCGGCGCCGGGGCCAAGACCAATCACCTGGACGCCAAGACCCGCGAGCTGATCTCCCTGGCCGTGGCGGTGACCACCCGCTGTGACGGCTGCATCGCCGTGCATTCGCAGCAGGCGGTCAAGCAGGGCGCCACCCGCGAAGAGATCGCCGAGGCCCTCGGCGTGGCGGTGGCGATGAATGCCGGCGCCGCACTGGTGTACTCGGCCCGGGCCATGGATGCGGTCGGCAAAGCCGGCAACTAGCCCCTTCACGGCGCCAGCGCCCTTGCGCGCCGGCGCCGCGACACCCAGACTTGGCGGCCCAGCCCGCGCAGGAACCGCCATGATCCACATCCGCCCCATGACCCCGGAAGACTTCCCGCGCTTCTGGCCAACCTTCCAGGCCATCGTCCAGGCTCGCCAGACCTACGCCTTCGACCCCGCACTGAGTTACGAGCAGGCCCTGGCGCTGTGGCTTGAAGCACCGCTGCGTACCCTGGTGGCCGAAGAAGACGGCGAGCTGCTCGGCTCCTATTTCCTCAAGGCCAATGCCGCCGGCCCCGGCGCGCATGTCGGCAACTGCGGCTATATGGTCTGCGAGAACGCCCGCGGCCGCGGCGTAGCGCGGCTGATGTGCGAACACTCGCAGAAGCTGGCACGCCAGGAAGGCTTGCTCGCCCTGCAGTTCAATTCGGTGGTGGCGACCAACGAGGTGGCCGTGGCGCTGTGGCACAAGCTCGGTTTCGAGACCGTCGGGCGCCTGCCCCGGGCCTTCCGACACGCACAGCTGGGGCTGGTGGACTGCCTGGTGATGTACAAGTGGCTGGCCGATGAGCCCGTCGTGGAAAAGCCGCCACTGCTGATCGGCCGCAAGAATATCGAAGCTCGGGTGTCGCGCCGGCGCGGTCGCTGAAGCATGGATTGGCTGCGCCCCCATCGCCGGCAAGCCGGCGATGAGGCCCGCACGCTAAGCACCCAACCCCTTGACCTACCTCATATTTCCATTTGTTCCAAAACTTGACTGACTCCCCGCGCAATGGTCATATGCGCGCCAGTTTCAGGTGCCCTACGCCGCCGTGCGCAGGGTGAAACGGGAAGCCGGTGCGTCGCCCCATGCGACAAGTCCGGCGCTGCCCCCGCAACGGTAAGCGAGCGAACCCTTCGACACACCACTGTGCGCCAGCATGGGAAGGTGAAGGCTTCACGACCCTCGCAAGCCCGGAGACCGGCCTGAGGCTCCACTTGGCAACCCGCGGTGGGCGGGCGCAGGCCGGTATCCGTGCGCGCGCCTGCGTGCGCGGTTCGCCTTTTGCGTGTTTTCCACCGGGATCCATTCCTTCCTGCAGCAGTGGAACGACATGTCCCGTATCAGCAAGCGTTACTCCCTGGCGGCCTGCCTGGCCGTCGCCCTGCCGGCCCAGGCCGAACAGCAGAGCACCCTCACCCTGCCCTCCACGGCCATCACCGACAGCCGCGATGCGCAAACCCTCGACCTGGCCACCCCGACCCAGGCCGGCTCACGCCTGAACCTCAGCGCCCTGGACACCCCCGCCAGCACCAGCACCCTGGGCGAAGCGCAGATCCAGCAGCGCAACAACCTCAGCGTGCAGGACGCCGTGACCCGCTCGCCGGGCATCACCTTCATCGGCACCCCCGGCGACGGCGGCACCGGCCTGTCGGCGCGCGGCTTCAGCGGGCAGAACTCGGTGATGACCCTGTTCGACGGCGCACGCCTTTACACCGGCGCCGGCACCCAGACCTTCCCGGTCGACCCATGGATGGTCGAGCGCATCGACGTCATCCGCGGCCCGGCCTCGGTGCTGTACGGCGAAGGCGCCACGGGCGCGGTGGTCAACGTGATCCCGAAAAAGCCCTTCGCCGGCGAGATCAGCAACCACCTGCGCCTGGGCTACGGCTCCTGGGACCGTCAGCAACTGGGCCTGGACAGCGGCGGCAGCCTGAGCGAGCGCCTGAGCTACCGCGTCACCCTCAACCAGCAGGCCGGCAACGGCTACATCGACCGCACCGACTCGCGCAGCCTGGCCCTGAGCGCCGCGCTGCGCTTCGATGCCAACGACGACCTCAGCTTCACCCTCGCCCACGAACGCGGCGATGCGCAACCGGCCAACTACTACGGCACACCGCTGATCGACGGCCATCTGCGCAGCAGCCTGGCCAAGAAGAACTACAACGTCAGCAACGACGTGCAGCGCTATCACGATGAGTGGACACGCTTCACCACCGACTGGGCCATCAACGACAGCGTCTCGGCCAGCAACCAGCTCTACTACATCAAAAGCCGCCGCCACTGGCGCAACGCCGAGCAATACGCCTGGGACGCCGACAACGGGATGGTCCAGCGCGGCAGCTTCCTCGAGATCAAGCACAATCAGGAGCAGATCGGCGACCGCCAGACGTTCACCTTCGACCACTCTCTGTTCGGCCTGGCCAGCAAGACCGTGGTCGGTGCCGAGTACAACCGCATCCGCTTCAACATCGACAGCAACTGGCCCTACGACGACGGCAGCACAGACCCGCTCGACCCTTGGCAGCCCGCGCCCGGTGCCTTCCACAGCGCCAGCCCGACCCAGCCGCAGTCGCTGTCGAAAACCAGCACCTTCGCCCTGTTCGCCGAAAACCGTACCCAGCTTACCGAGCGCCTGGCCCTGGTCACCGGCATCCGTCGCGACCAGAACCACATCGACCGCAGCAACCTGCAGGGCGATACCCGCGGCGACCGCAGCCTGCAGGGCGGCAACTGGCGCGCCGGGCTGGTGTTCGCCGTCACCGACGACCTGTCGTTGTACGGCCAGTACTCCACCAGCGAAGACGGCGTCGGCGACCTGATCACCCTGCGTCCCGAGCAGCGCCTGGACCTGACCGAAGCCAGGCAGACCGAGCTGGGCCTCAAGCAGCGCTTCTGGGAAGGCCGTGGCGAATGGACCCTGGCGGCCTATCACATCGTCAAGAACAAGCTGCTGGTCAGTGACCCGGTCACCCACACCAAGCAGCAGGCCGGCCAGCAGACCTCCGATGGCCTGGAGGCCAGTCTGGAACTGGCGCTGGGCAACCAGTGGCAGTTGTCGGCCAATGCGGCGCTGGTCCGGGCGAAGTACGACGAATTCGACGAAGTGAGCGGCGGCATCGCCTACGACCGCTCGGGCAACCGCCCCACCGATGTGCCACGGCGCACTGCCAACCTGTGGCTGAGCAAAGGCTTCGGCCAGGCAGTCGATGCCGGCATCGGCCTGCGCTACGTCGACCAGCGCTACGCCACCACCGCCAATGACCAGCACGTGCCGGGCTACACAGTGGTCGATGGCAACATCGGCTGGCAGGTATTGCCGGACGTGCGCCTGGGGCTGCAGGTGAACAACCTGTTCGACCGTGAATACGCGATGTCGGCCTACAGCGGCGAGCAGTGGCTGCTGGGCGCGCCGCGTTCGTACTTCGCCACGGTCGATTACCGCTTCTGAGCCAAGGGCCTCATCGCGGGGCAAGCCCGCTCCCACGGACGCAATCCCGTGGGAGCGGGCTTGCCCCGCGATGAGGCCGCCGGTGCTTGTACATCACCGCGCGAACTGGTCGACTAGGGCAAGCCTTTCGCCCAGGCAGCACGCCATGACCGACATCCCGCAAATCCCCGACCCGCCCGTGCATGCGCTCGACCAGCCGCGCACCCTGCTGTTCCTCGCCTATCCACAAATGGGCCTGCTCGACCTGACGGGCGCCCAGACGGTGTTCTGGGCCGCCACCAAGGCCCGCGCCGAACGCGGCTTGCCCGGCTACCGGGTGGTCACCGCCAGCCTCACCGGTGGCCTGGTGCCCACCGCCGAAGGGCTGGCGGTCGGTACCGAGCCTTTGCAGCCCTGGTTGCAGGAACCCGTAGACACACTGGTGGTGCCGGGCGCCCCGGAAATCGTCCGCACCCTCCCCGAACACGGCGAACTGGTCGGCTGGCTGCGCCTGGTCGCCGCCCGCGCCCGGCGCACCGCCTCGGTGTGCAGCGGCACCTTCCTGCTGGCCGCCGCCGGCCTGCTCGACGGCCGCCGGGCGGCGACCCACTGGGCCATGTGCGACGCCCTGCACCAGCGCTTCCCGGCCATCGAGGTGGATGCCGAATCGATCTTCGTGCAACAGGACCAGGTGTGGACCAGCGCCGGGGTGAGCGCCGGCATCGACCTGGCCCTGGCCCTGGTCGAAGCCGATTGCGGCCGCGAGGTGGCCATGCAGGTGGCGCGCGAGCTGGTGGTATTCCTCAAGCGCCCCGGCGGGCAGGCGCAATTCAGCGAGTTGCTCAAGGCCCAGGGCGAGGACAGCGCCGCCTTCGACGCCCTGCACCTGTGGCTCAACGACCACCTGGGCGACCCGCGCCTGAGTGTCGAACGCCTGGCCGAGCAGGCGCGCATGAGCCTGCGCAACTTCACCCGGGTGTACAAGCAGAAGACCGGTCGCACCCCGGCCAAGGCCATCGAACTGTTCCGCCTGGAAGCCGCTCGCCGCCTGCTGGAGAACTCCACCCAGCACATCGAGCAGATTGCCCGTCAGTGCGGCTTTGGCAACGAGGAACGCATGCGCCTGGCGTTCCAGCGTCACCTGGCGGTCACCCCGCGCGACTACCGCTCGCGCTTCGCCCGCAGTGTGCCGCTGGCCGAAATCCAGGGTTCTTTGGCCTAGGGCGCAACGCCGGCCACGCTTAGCATCCTTGCTGCGACAAACACCCCCATCGCGGGGCAAGCCCGCTSYGGGAGCGGGCTTGCCCCGCGATGGGCCACAGGTCGGACCACGCCCCACCCGGCGGCACAAGGCGTACCCTTTTCCCACTGCAGTGCCCGAACCGACAATTCCAACTATCCGCGGTATTCGGAACATCCAGGAGCACCCTCATGAAACAGATCCTGATCATTGGCGCAGGCTTCGCCGGGCTGTGGAGCGCCCTGGGCGCCGCGCGCCGACTTGACCTGCACGGGCGCGACGACGTCGCCATCACCGTGCTCGCCCCCCAGGCCGAACTGCATGTGCGCCCGCGCTTCTACGAACCCGAGGTGCACACCATGGCCGCGCCGCTGCAGGAGCTGTTCGATACGGTCAATGTGCGCTTCGTCAAAGGCAGCGCCAGCCGCATCGACGAAAAGAACCGTGAAGTGGCCTACCGCGCGCCCGGCGGCATCGAGTCGAAACTGAGCTACGACCGCCTGATCATGGCGTGTGGCAGCCTGCTCAACCGACCCGACATGGCCGGTATCGAGCATGCCTTCGATGTCGACAAGATCGACTCGGCATCGCGCCTTGAAGAACACCTCAAATCCCTCGCCGGCCGGCCCGACAGCCCGGCACGCAATACCGTGGTGGTGGCCGGCGGCGGCTTCACCGGTATCGAGACCGCCACCGAACTGCCGTCGCGCCTGCACAAGATCCTGGGTGATCGGGTGACACCACGGGTGATCGTGGTCGACCGCGGTGCGAAAATCGGCGCCGCATTGGGTGACGGTATCCGCCCGGCCATCGAGCAGGCCAGCGAGCACCTGGGCATCGAATGGATCTGCGGCGCCACGGTGGCCTCGGTGGATGCCAATGGCGTGGTGCTCGACAACGGCCAGCGCATCGACGCCAGCACGGTGATCTGGACCGTCGGGTTCAAGGCCAACCCGCTCACCGAACAGATCAGCGGTGAACGCGACCGCCAGGGCCGCCTGCACGTCGACGGCAACCTCAAGGTCATTGGCAATGACGCGGTGTACGCCGCAGGCGACGTGGCCTACGCCGCGTGCGACGAGGTCGGCAACCATGCGGTGATGTCCTGCCAGCACGCCATCCCGCTGGGCCGCTACGCCGGCAACAACGCCGCCGCCGAACTGATCGGCGTGGCGCCGATGACCTACAGCCAACCCAAGTACGTCACCTGCCTGGACCTCGGCGCCTGGGGCGCGGTGTACACCGAAGGCTGGGAGCGCACGGTGTCGCCGCCGACCGACAAGGCCGAGGCCAAGGTGCTCAAGCACCAGATCAACTCGATCTGGATCTACCCACCGGCTGCCAATGATCGCGCAGCGGCGCTGGCGGCGGCTGATCCGCTGATCCCGGTGGCCTGATACACCCGCATCGCGGGGCAAGCCCGCTCCCACGCCGGACCTCATTGCATGGGGTCGCGTGGGAGCGGGCTTGCCCCGCGATAAGCCCTCCAACGTCAAACTCTCAGCTTTGATATCAGCTATGCATCCAATGCATTTGCCCCTCGCGCCGAACCCATGGCATAGATGCTCCATCACGCCTTCCAGGAGTTTCCGCGCATGAGCAAGCCCCCCTACGTCCCGCCTCAGGTCTGGACCCACGAAGCACCTTCCGGCGGCCAGTTCGCCAGCATCAACCGCCCGGTCGCCGGGCCGACCCACGATAAAGAACTGCCCGTGGGCAAGCACCCGCTGCAGCTCTACTCCCTGGCCACCCCCAATGGCGTCAAGGTGACCATCCTGCTCGAAGAACTGCTGGCCCTGGGGCATGCCGGGGCCGAATACGACGCCTGGCTGATCCGCATCGGCGAAGGCGACCAGTTCGGCAGTGGCTTCGTCGGGGTCAACCCGAACTCGAAGATCCCCGCCCTGCTCGACCACAGCGTCGAACCGCCGGTGCGGGTGTTCGAGTCCGGCTCGATCCTGCTGTACCTGGCAGAAAAATTCGGCGCCCTGCTGCCCAAGGACCCGGCCAGCCGCACCGAAAGCCTGAACTGGCTGTTCTGGCAGATGGGCTCGGCACCCTACCTGGGCGGTGGTTTCGGCCACTTCTATGTGTATGCACCGGAAAAGTTCGAATACGCCATCAACCGCTTCACCATGGAAGCCAAGCGCCAACTCGACGTGCTCGACCGCCGCCTGGCCGAAAGCAGCTACCTGGGTGGCGATGAATACAGCATCGCCGACATCGCCGTATGGCCGTGGTATGGCCAGCTGGTACGCGGCAACCTGTATGGCGCCGCGGAGTTTCTTGCGGTACACGAATACCCCAACGTGCAACGCTGGGCCGAGGCCATCGCGCAACGCCCGGCAGTACAGCGCGGTACCCGGGTGAACCGGACCTGGGGCGATGAAGCCAGCCAGGTGCCCGAGCGCCACTCGGCAGCCGATCTGGGCTGATCACGAAGGGTCGCTCAGCCATGCTGGGTGGCCCTTACGAAATAGTGGCACTTTGCCCTAAAGTTCCACTCCCCCCAGCCGTAATCCTTGATCTGCCTCCCTCGAACAAGGACACACCGGCTTGAAGCAACTTCTTAAAAGCACCGCCCTCGTGGCCATGCTGTCGATGAGCGGCTGCGTGTCCTTTCAGGTCACCGGCCCCATCAACGCCCCAGTCCATCCCGCCGCCGTCACCAGCCCGCGCACCGCGCAGGTCGCCGATGTCACGGTGTCCGCCCCCGGCCTCGACCAGGCTACCCGCGAGGCCATCAGCCGCTCGCTGACCAAAGACCTCGACCGCTACGTGGACAAGGCCGGCTATTTCAAGTCGGTCAGCGAGTACCCCACCCGCCTGGGCGAACAGGACGTGGTGCTGAAGTTCGACATGACTTCGCTCAAGGGCCGTCGCGCGCCGCACCCAGGCTATTTCCCCGGTGCACTGCTGACCCTGACCCTGTGGATCTGGGTCAACGGCCCGATCTATGTCGACAGTTTCGACCTGGCCGGCGACCTGGTGATCGTCGACCGCGACGGCGTCGAGCTGGCCCGTACCAAGGACCAGATCACCTTCAAGCACAACGTCGGCCTGTACGGCGGCGACTACTGGGCACCGACCATCATGGGCGGCAAGCAGTTGTCGCTGCTGGTCGGCGAGCTGCTGGACACCGCCACCGTGCAATTGGCCAAACGTTAAATCAGGAAGCGATACATGAACATGCTTAAACAAGGATTGCTGCTCGGCGCATTGCTGCTCGGCGGCTGCGTTTCCTATTCCACCGGCGATCTGGCCCCGGTCGGCACCTGGCCACCTGCAGCCAGCAGCGAAGCGGCCAAGCCCAGCGCCTACCTGCGCACCACCGCGCTGTACCAGGTCAACGACAACCCGGCCGCTGCCGCCGCGGGTGCCCAGGCGCAAATGTGGGAAAAGGCCATCAGCGAGACCTACCAGGAATCCGGCCGCTTCACCCAGGTCAGCACGCGCAAAGTCGAATCGGACCTGTACGCCGAAGCGACCCTGACCAACCATGAGCAGTTCGTCATGGCCTCGGCGTTCATCACTGGCTTCACCTTCTTCATCATTCCGTCCACAGCGAAGAACACCTTCACCCTGCAGACCGTGTTCAAGGACAAGGAAGGCAAGGAAGTCGGGCGTATCAGCAAGAGCGAGTCGGTGCGCACCTGGATGCAACTGGTGCTGATCGTCGGCCTGCCGTTCCAGGCCGACACCCGCGACGTGGTCCGTGAACTGGCGCGCAGCACCCTGGACGAAGCGGTACAGCGCAAGCTGCTGTAATCGACCAAGGACCTGAGGTGAACCTTTCGCCAGCCTTGCCGGCGAATGGCGCCAGCGCAATGCCCACGCCCAACACAATGCTGTGACGCAACGAAGCATTTCCCCACTGCATGCCTGCTCCGGCAAAGCCTTCTTGCTACACTCGCCGCCATGATTTTTCCACCTGCACAACTGTGGTGACAGCATGATCGAGGTAACCGAGGTTTCCATTGCCGAGCTGCGCGACGCGCTCGAGTCTGGCCGCACGACTGCGGTCGAGCTGGTCAAGGCCTACCTGGCGCGCATCGACGCCTATGACGGCAAGGACACCGCCACCGCACTCAACGCCGTGGTGGTGCGCAACCCTGAAGCGCTGAAAGAGGCCGAGGCCTCCGACGCCCGCCGGGCCCGTGGCGAAGTCCTCGGGCCGCTGGACGGCATCCCCTACACCGCCAAGGACAGCTACCTGGTCAAAGGCCTGACCGCCGCCTCCGGCAGCCCTGCGTTCAAGGACCTGGTCGCCCAGCGCGATGCCTTCACCGTCGAGCGCCTGCGCGCCGGCGGCGCCATCTGCCTGGGCAAGACCAACATGCCACCAATGGCCAACGGCGGCATGCAGCGCGGTGTGTATGGCCGCGCCGAAAGCCCGTACAACGCCGCCTACCTGACCGCGCCGTTCGCCTCCGGCTCGTCCAACGGCGCTGGCACCGCCACCGCCGCCAGCTACAGCGCCTTCGGCCTGGCCGAAGAAACCTGGTCCAGCGGCCGTGGCCCTGCCTCGAACAATGGCCTGTGCGCCTACACCCCGTCGCGCGGGGTGATCTCGGTGCGCGGCAACTGGCCGCTGACCCCGACCATGGATGTGGTCGTGCCTTACGCCCGCACCATGGCCGACCTGCTGGAAATCCTCGACGTGGTAGTGGCCGACGACGCCGACAAGCGCGGCGACCTGTGGCGCCTGCAGCCGTGGGTGCCGATCCCCGCCGCCTCCAGCGTGCGCCCGGCCTCCTACCTGGCACTGGCTGCCGATGCGGCTTCGCTCAAGGGCAAGCGCTTCGCCGTGCCGCGCATGTACATCAACGCCGACGCCGAAGCCGGCACGTCCGAGAAGCCGGGCATCGGCGGCCCAACCGGCCAACGTATCAACACCCGCGCCAGCGTGATCGAGCTGTGGCAGCAGGCACGCCAGGCCCTGGAAGCGGCCGGTGCCGAAGTGGTCGAAACCGACTTCCCGCTGGTGTCCAATTGCGAGGGCGATCGCCCCGGCGCACCGACCGTGTACAACCGCGGCATCGTCAGCAAGGAATTCCTCCATGACGAGCTGTGGGAGCTGTCCGGCTGGGCCTTCGACGATTTCCTGCGGGCAAACGACGATCCCAAGCTCAACCGCCTGGCCGACGTCGACGGCCCGCAGATCTTCCCCCACGACCCGGGCACCCTGCCCAACCGCGAGGATGACCTGGCCGCTGGCATGGACGAGTACGTCAACATGGCCAAGCGCGGCCTGAAGACCTGGGACCAGATCGCCACCGTGCCGGACGGCCTGCGCGGCCTGGAACAGACCCGCAAGCAGGACCTGGAAGACTGGATGGACGCCCAGGGCCTGGACGCGGTGCTGTTCCCCACCGTGGCCGATGTCGGCCCGGCCGATGCCGATGTGAACCCTGCCTCGGCGGACATCGCCTGGAGCAACGGTATCTGGGTGGCCAACGGCAACCTGGCGATCCGTCACCTGGGTGTGCCGACCGTGACCGTGCCCATGGGCGTGATGGCCGATATCGGCATGCCAGTGGGGCTGACCTTCGCCGGCAAGGCCTACAGTGACAACAATCTGTTGAAATTTGCCGCTGCCTTCGAGGCGACCGGCTCGCGCCGCATGATCCCGCCGCGTACGCCAAAGCTGGGCTGATCGAAGGATCATCGCGGGGCAAGCCCGCTCCCACGTCACCCCCATGCAATGTGGTCTGACGTGGGAGCGGGCTTGCCCCGCGATGCTTTCTACCCGCTGGAATATTTCAACAAGGCATGCAAAAATCAACTAACTGTTGATTAATGCGATGCCACCATGACGCCTCCCCAAGAGCGCCAGCTCACCCTCACCGTACTCAAGGCCGCCCTCCAGGCCCTGGGCAGTGTTGTCCCGCGCAACGTCGAAATCCTCCTGCACGACCTCGACCACCCCGAACACTCGGTGGTGGCCATCGTCAACGGCCAGCTTTCCGGGCGCCAGGTCGGCAGCCCGATCCTCGCCGCCCCCGAACAGGACCAGGGCTTCAAGGCTTTGATGCAGACCGCCAATGGCCAGCCAGGCTGCACGCCTGTGGTACTGTCCGACTACCCCACCACACTCAAAGGCCGCCACCTGCGCAGCGCCACGGCAATCTTCCGCGACAGCGGCGGGCATCCGTTTGCCAGCCTGTGCGTGAACACCGATGTCACCGGCCTCGATTCCGCCATGGCCTTCCTTCAGCACTTCCAGCCACTGGCTGCCACGCCCGCCCCGGCCGTGAGCAGCGAGCCCGCCGACATGGCCGTGCTGATGGCCGAGATCATCCATGACTCGCTGCAACGCAGCGGCCAGGGCCGGATGAACAAACAGGCCAAGGTCGAGGCGGTGCGGGTGATGCAGGAGCGCGGGTTGTTCATCGTCAAGGGCGGTGTGGAGAAGGCCGCCGAGGCCCTCGGCGTGACCCGCTACACCATCTACAACTACCTGGAGCAGCTGCGCGGCGAGCACGCGCCGGCTGCCCGCGACTGAAACCCGGAGTTCCCATGCCACTGCACATCCAAACCCCGCTGATCGAATCCCGCCCCCTGTCGCAACGTGCCGGCCGCCCGGTGTGGCTCAAGCTCGAGGCCCTGCAACCCTGCGGCTCGTTCAAGCTGCGCGGGGTCGGCCATGCCTGTGAAATACACCAGGCCCGTGGCGCGCAGCATTTCGTCTCGTCGTCGGGCGGCAACGCCGGGCTGGCGGTGGCCTATGCCGGGCGCAAGCTGGGGGTGCCGGTGACTGTGGTGGTACCCGAAACCACCACCGAACGGGCCAAGGAGCTGTTGCTCCTCGAGGACGCCAAGGTCGTGGTGCACGGCAGCTCGTGGCAGGAGGCCAACGCCCATGCCCAGACCCTGCTGGGGCCGGACGATGCCTTCATCCACCCGTTCGACGACCCACTGCTGTGGACCGGCCATGCCAGCATGATCGACGAAGTGGCGGCGACAGGCTTCAAGCCCGATGCCGTGGTGCTCTCGGTCGGCGGCGGCGGGTTGCTCAGCGGTGTGGTCGAGGGCCTGCAACGCAATGGCTGGCACGACGTGCCGGTGCTGGCGGTGGAGACCGAGGGCGCGGCGTCGCTGCACGCGGCCATGGCTGCCGGGCATACCGTGGAGCTGCCCGGTATCCAATCGGTGGCCACCTCGCTGGGGGCCAAGCGGGTGGCCGAGCAGGCGCTGGCCTGCAGCCGTACCCACAGCGTGCATAGCCATCTGGTCAGCGACCGCGAAGCGCTGCAAGCCTGCGAAAGGCTGCTGCACGATCACCGGGTGCTGGTCGAACCGGCATGCGGTGCGGCGCTGGCGTTGCTGCAGCGACCTGAGGTGTTCCAGGCCTATGGCAATGTGCTGGTCATCGTCTGCGGTGGCGCGACCGCCACACTGGAGCAGATCCGCGCCTGGCTGGGCCAGGTGGCGTAGGCCCTGTTCGCGGGTACAAGCTGTTGGCAGGCTAACCGACTATCGCTATATACTTTTGAACATAGCGATTTAGAAGTCCTGCCTCAGCCATGTCCAGTATCCGTGACCGCAACCTGCAACTGATCCTCGAAGCCGCCAGTGAAGAGTTCGCCCAACACGGCTTCGCCGCCGCCCGGGTCGATGCCATCGCCACCCGCGCCGGCCTGCCCAGGGCCAATGTCTTCTACTACTTTCGCAAGAAGCAGCAGCTCTACACCGCCGTGCTGGACTTGGTGATGGAGCCCTTGCTGCTCGCTTCGCGCAGCCTTGCGCCAGAGGATCATCCCGAGCACGCCCTGCCCCGCTACTTCAAGGCCAAGGCCGAGGTGGCCCGCCAGCACCCCCATGCCACGCGGGTCTGGCTCAAGGAAATGCTCCACGGCGGGCAGCGCTTGCCCGGCGAACGTAGCGAGGCGCTGCGCCACAGCGCCCGACAGAACCTGGCCTGCCTTGCGCAGTGGATGGAGCGCGGCCTGATTGCCCGGACCGCGCCGGAGCATCTGCTACTGTTCCTCTGGTCCACGCCCCTGGCCAGTTTCCGTTTCGGCGAGGCGCCCGGCAGCTCAGCGCGGCTCAAGCCGACGCGGGCCTCGACCCAGGCGCTGGCCGACCTGTTCCTGCGCGGCTTGCGCCCGGAGGTTGAGGTTGCGCAACTAATCGCTGTATAAAAAAATCATAACGAAATGCACCCTGATGAGGAGTACCGGCATGACTGCCACCAACACTGCAAAGGAAGCTGTGGGTGCCCCCTATCAGCTGGACCTGATGAAACATGCCCAGCGCATGACCTGGCAGGCCGTCGAGCGCATCGCCCAGGACATCCGCCCCGGCATGCGTGAATCCGAGGCCCGCGCGCTGGGCCAGCAAGTGCTGGAAGCGCTGGGCATGCAGCGGATCTGGCACCCCACCCATATCCGCTTCGGCGCCAACACCCTGAAGACCTTCAAGCAACGCTCCGACGGTGACCCGGTGCTGGGCACGGACGACATCTATTTCATCGACATGGGCGTGGTCTGGGAAGGCCATGAGGGTGATGCCGGCACCACCTTCGTCACCGGCAACGACCCACAGATGATCGCCTGCGCCGCAGCGGTGAAGACCCTGTTCGACGAGGTTCAGGCGCACTGGCGCAACCAGGGGGTGACGGGCATCGAGCTGTACGATTTTGCCGCCGAGCGCGCGCAGGAAATGGGCTGGCAGCTGAACCTGGAAATCAAGGGCCACCGCGTCAGCGACTTCCCCCATGCCATCTACCGGGCCGGTGACCTGGGCGCTTTCGACGGGCAGCCGGGCGAAGGCTTGTGGATCCTGGAAATCCAGATCGCCCACCCCGAGCTGCCCTACGGCGCGTTTCACGAGGACCTGCTGGCCTGACCTGCCTTGACCGGAGCCGGCGTGAGCAGAGGGATTATCTCAGGCATCAACCCATCCGTACCGACCTCGATCAGCGCAAGGGTTACCGGCAAGCTGAAGCGCCGGGGCCCGGCACTGCCTGGGTTGAGGTACAAGCGCCCGTCACGGCGCTCGACCAGCGGTTTGTGCGAATGCCCGGTGATCACCCACTGCACGCCCTGATCCAGGTACGCCGGCACATCAGCCAGGTCGTGCACCAGCAGCACCTGCCAGCCTTGCACCTCGAATCGCTCCACATCCGGCAGCCCCTGGGCCCAGGGCAGCGCGACGTCGTTGTTGCCACGCACCACCCGCAGCGGTGCAAGCGCTGCAAGCGCCTCAAGCACCTGCGGCTTGCCGATGTCGCCCGCGTGCACGATCAGCGCGCAGCCCTCGAGTGCCGCCAGCGCTTCGGGGCGCAGCAAGCCATGGGTATCGGAAATAACGCCTACTTTCATTGCCCGCGCCCTCGCTGCCGGCCTTTGATCAGGATGGTCATATTCGTCTGTTTCAATAAGGCCATTGCGCGCCAGGCGCCCCCTGATAGCGGGCGCCGGGCAACTGCATGATGGCGCTTTGTATATGCAATGAGCGGCGACTCGGACGAAAAGCACCTTGCGCCCTTTCGAACTGTGGCAAGTGAAGGCACAATGCGTGTCCTTTTTTTGGCCGGCCTGGCCGGGGGCCTTTAAATGATCAAGACGCCGTACTACCTCATCGATAAAACCAAGCTGCTGAGCAACATGGAGAAGATCGCCTACGTGCGCGAACACTCCGGTGCCAAGGCCCTGCTTGCCCTCAAGTGCTTCGCCACCTGGTCGGTGTTCGACCTGATGCAGCAGTACATGGACGGTACGACTTCGTCCTCGCTGTTCGAGCTCAAGCTCGGCCGCCAGAAGTTCGCCGGCGAAACCCACGCCTACAGCGTGGCCTGGGCCGACGATGAAGTCGAAGAGATGCTCGAGAACTGCGACAAGATCATCTTCAACTCCATCGGCCAGCTCGAGCGCTTCGCCGAGCAATCCGAAGGCAAGGTGCGCGGCCTGCGCGTCAACCCGCAGGTGAGCAGCTCCGACTACCTGCTGGCCGACCCGGCGCGCCCATTCAGCCGCCTCGGTGAGTGGGACCCGGAGAAGATCGAGAAGGTGATCGAGAAGATCTCCGGCTTCATGTTCCACAACAACTGCGAGAACGGTGACTTCGGCCTGTTCGACAAGATGCTCACGCACATCGAAGAGCGCTTTGGCCACCTGCTGCACAAGGTCGAATGGGTCAGCCTCGGTGGCGGCATCCACTTCACCGGCGAAGATTACGCGGTGGACGCCTTCTGCGCGCGCCTGAAGCAGTTCTCGCAAACCTACGGCGTGCAGGTGTACCTGGAGCCGGGCGAAGCGGCCATCACCAACAGCGCCTCGCTGGAAGTGACCGTGCTCGACACCCTATACAACGGCAAGCACCTGGCCGTAGTCGACAGCTCGATCGAAGCGCACCTGCTCGACCTGCTGATCTACCGCCTCAACGCCAAGATGGCCCCCAACGATGGCGCGCACACCTACATGGTCTGCGGCAAGTCGTGCCTGGCCGGCGACATCTTCGGCGAGTACCAATTCGACAAGCCACTGGCCATTGGCGATCGCCTGTCGTTCGTCGACACGGCGGGCTACACCATGGTCAAGAAAAACTGGTTCAACGGTTTGAAGATGCCGTCCATCGCGGTCAAGCAACTCGACGGCAGCGTCGAGGTGGTGCGCGAGTTCGGTTTCGAAGACTACGTTTCGAGCCTGTCGTAAGACAGGCTTTCATGAAGGAGAGCAGCTGAATTGAAGAAGAACGTTCTTATCATTGGTGCAGGAGGTGTCGCCAAGGTGGTGGCCCACAAGTGCGCACAGCATAACGACGAACTGGGTCGTATTGCGATTGCGTCACGGAACATCTCCAAATGCCAGGCCATCATCGACAGCGTCAAGGCCAAGGGTAGCCTCAAGGTACCCGCCGACATCCAGGCCTTCTCGCTCAATGCCCTCGATGTCGAGGCGACCAAGGCACTGATCCGCGAGACCGAATCGCAGATCGTGATCAACGTCGGTTCCGCTTTCCTCAACATGTCGGTGCTGCGTGCCTGCATCGATACCGGTGTCGCCTACCTGGACACCGCGATCCACGAAGAGCCGGGCAAGATCTGCGAGACCCCGCCGTGGTACGGCAACTACGAGTGGAAACACCTCGAAGAGTGCCAACAAAAGAACATTACCGCCATTCTCGGCGTCGGCTTCGACCCGGGTGTGGTGAACAGCTACGCGAAACTCGCGCAGCAACAGTACTTCGACCAGATCGACTCGATCGACATCCTGGACGTGAATGCCGGTTCCCACGGCAAGTACTTCGCCACCAACTTCGACCCGGAAATCAACTTCCGCGAGTTCACCGGGCAAGTGTGGAGCTGGCAGAACAGCCAGTGGACCAGCAACACCATGTTCGAAGTCAAGCGCACCGACGACTTGCCGGTAGTGGGTTCGCAGAACCTGTACCTCACCGGCCACGACGAAGTGCACTCGATCTCGAAGAACCTGAACGTGCCGAACGTGCGCTTCTGGATGAGCTTCGGCGAGCACTACATCAATGTGTTCACCGTGCTGAAGAACCTCGGCCTGCTCAGCGAGCAACCGGTGAAAACCGCCGAAGGCCTGGAAGTGGTACCGCTCAAGGTGGTCAAGGCCGTACTGCCCGACCCGGCCTCGCTGGCCCCGGGCTACACCGGCAAGACCTGCATCGGTGACCTGGTCAAGGGCACCAAGGACGGCCAGCCGCGCGAAGTGTTCATCTACAACGTGGCGGATCACGAAGAAGCCTACGCCGAGACCGACAGCCAGGGCATCTCGTACACCGCCGGCGTGCCGCCGGTGGCTGCCGCCCTGCTGGTCGCCCGCGGTGAGTGGGACGCCGGCCGCATGGTCAACGTCGAGGAACTGCCGGCCGAGCCGTTCCTCAAGGCGCTGGACGTGATGGGCCTGCCGACCCGCGTCAAGGATGAAAACGGCGACCGTCCGTGGGACGCGCAAGCCTAAGCAGCAACAGGAAGGGGCGCCAGATGGCGCCCCTTCTGTTTCTATACAGTCACAGCCTCGTGGGAGCGGGCTTGCCCCGCGATTTGGCCGCTGCAGATTCACGTGTTACTTGCGTGCCTCCAGAATCAGGTTGAACGGCGTCTGCGTCGCCCGCCGGAACCTGCTGAACCCCGCCTCCTCGAACACCGCCCGCAAGCGTGCCTCCCCCGCCTGCGCCCCCAGCCCCAGCCCGACTTCCTGCGACAGTGAATTGGGCGTGCAGATGAACGTCGACGCGGCATAGAACAACCGCCCCACCGGGTTGATGTTGGCGTCCAGGCTGTCCTCGGCGAACGGCTCGACCAGCATCACCGTGCCATCGGCCTTCAGTGTCTTGTACGCATGCCGCGCAGCGCCAACCGGGTCGCCCATGTCATGCAGGCAATCGAAGAAGCACACCAGGTCCAGATCGTGGCCGGGGTAGTCCTTGGCCGACGCCTGCTGGAAGCTCACCTGCCCGCCCACACCGGCTTCCCGTGCCCGTTCGGTCGCGGTGGCCACCGACGGCGCGTGGTAGTCATAGCCGACAAAATGCGACTGTGGAAACGCCTGGGCCATGACGATGGTGGAGGCACCATGACCGCACCCCACATCCGCCACCTGCGCGCCGGCCTGAAGCTTGCCGACCACGCCCTCCAGCGCCGGCAGCCAATCGGCCACCAGGAAGGTGCGATAGCCCGGGCGGAAGAAGCGTTCGGTGCCACTGAACATGCACGGGTGGTGGTCACCCCAGGCCAGCGCGCCATCGCCGCGCATGGCCTTCACCAACTTGTCCTTGTCGTGGAACAGCGCCGCCAGCACCGCCGCGCCGCCGGCCATGTAGGCCGGCGAGTCTTCCAGCGCCAGGGTCATGGCCTGCTCTTCGGGAAGGGTGAAATTACCGTGATCGTGCACCACGTAACCCGCCGCGGCCTGGCCATTGAGCCATTCGCGCACCAGCCGTGGCTGGCAGCCGGTGCGCTCAGCCAGCACCTCGGGGCTGACCGGCTGGCTGTCGGCCATCGCCCGGTACAGGCCGAGCTCGTCGCCCAGCACCACGTTGGCCAGGGTCGCCGCGGCGCCCATGTCGCCCACCAGCTTGCCCATGAATTCGTGAAGCCTTGCCTCGTCCATGACCTGACCTCCTCTGCAGGAAGGCCACCGTCGGCGACGTCCAGTCCGGGGCGGTGGTCGGATCGATGATAGGCCCGCAGCAGAACCGGGCCCGGGCTTTAAGTCTAGACCCGCCTGCGTTATCTTCGCCGCGCTGCCGGCACACCCGCCACTACCGGACGGCCGCACCCGCGCAGCAAAGGAATTGCCACCATGTTCTCCAGCCGTACCCTCGTCCTTGTCCTGGGCGTTGCCTTCATCATCATCGACCAGTGGGTGAAGCTGATCGCCCTGGTAGCCCTCGACAACCACAGTTATGTGCTGGGCAACCAGAGCATCTGGCTCGACCTGGCCCTGAGCCTCAACCCCGGCGCCTTCCTCAGCCTGGGTGCCGGCATGCCGGCGCTGCTCAAGCAACTGATCTTCGTGGTCGCCGTGGGCGTGGTGTGCTGCTGGGCCAGCGTCTGGGCGTTCAGGCACTGGCAGGCGATGCCGGTCAAGGCCTTCGCCACCTGGTTCATCGCCGTGGGCGGGCTGTCCAACCTGATCGACCGGGTGTTTCGCGAGGGGCATGTGGTCGACTACCTGGTGCTCAACATCGGGTCGCTGCACACCGGCGTGTTCAACCTGGCGGATATCGCCATCATGGCCGGCGCGGTGGTGCTGCTGGTCGATGCCCTGACCAGGCCGGCCAAGCCCTGAGCGGGCTGTCCGGTTTCATCGGCCCGACCTGCTGCTGACCTGCCACGGCCTCATCGCCGGCAAGCCGGCTCCCACCTGGCTCACACGCCTCTTGTAGGAGCGGCCCTATCGCGACACAAGGCCGCTCCTACAGCGGGCGTGCAAGGTCATTGTGTGGGCGCTGCAACCTCACTGGCCGGCGCCAGCTGCAGCACTGCACTTGTGTAGTCCCACTCCTCCTGCACCTTGTCCGGGTGCTCGTTCAGGCGGATGCCATAGGACGGAATGATCTGCCGCACCTTGGCCTGCCATTCAGGCGTGGCCAGCTTGTCCTTGAACACCTTGCCCAGCAGGTCGAGCATGATTGGTGGCGCGGTCGAGGCCCCCGGCGAGGCGCCCAGCAGCCCGGCGATGCTGCCGTCCTTGGCGGTGACGATCTCGGTACCCAGCTTGAGCACACCGCCCTGGCTCTCGTCCTTCTTGATGATCTGCACCCGCTGCCCGGCCTGCCACAGGCGCCAGTCCGCCGGCTTTGCCTCGGGGAAATAGGTCTGCAGCGCAGCAAAACGGTCGTCGTCGGACTGCAGCACCTGACCGATCAGGTACTGCACCAGGTCGAACTCGCGCAGCCCAACCCGCACCATGGGCCAGGTGTTGTGAACCGTGGTGCTGCCCAGCAGGTCCAGCAGCGAGCCCTGCTTGAGGAACTTGGTGGAGAAGGTGGCGAACGGCCCGAACAGGATCATCCGCTTGCCATCGAGCACCCGGGTATCCAGGTGCGGCACCGACATCGGTGGCGCACCGGTGGCGGCGATGCCGTAGGCCTTGGCCATGTGACGTTGGGCGATGGCCGGGTTGTCGGTGACCAGGAACGAACCGCCCACCGGGAAGCCGGCATAGTCCTTGGCCTCGTCGATGCCGGATTTCTGCAGCAACGGCAGCGCGGCGCCGCCGGCACCGATGAACAGGAACTTGGCGTCGGTGGCGGCCGTGCTGCCATCCTTGAGGCTCTTGTACTCGACGTGCCAGCTGCCATCGGCGTTGCGGGTGATGTTCTCGACCTCGGTGGACAGCTTGAGGTCGAAGTTTGGCCGGGTCTGCAGGTAGCCCACGTACTGGCGGGTGATCTCGCCAAAGTTGACGTCGGTGCCGATCGGCGTCCAGGTCACCGCGAGCTTCTGGTTGGGGTCGCGCCCTTCCATCATCAGCGGCACCCACTTGGCGATCTGCGCGTGGTCTTCGGAATACTGCATGGGCTTGAACAGCGGGCTGGCCTGCAGCGCCTCGTAGCGTTTGCGCAGGAACCGGATGTTGTCATCGCCCCAGACGAAGCTCATGTGCGGGGTGGTGTTGATGAACGAGCGAGGGTTCTTCAGCACCCCCTGCTTCACCTGCCAGGCGAGGAACTGCCGGGTGATCTGGAACGATTCGTTGATCTCCACCGCCTTGCTGATGTCGATCTTGCCGTCCTTCTCCGGCGTGTAGTTGAGCTCGGCCAGGGCCGAGTGCCCAGTGCCGGCGTTGTTCCAGCCGTTGGAGCTTTCTTCGGCAACCTTGTCCAGGCGCTCGACCATTTCCATCGACCAGCCCGGCTCCAGCTCATTGAGCCACACGGCGAGGGTGGAACTCATGATGCCGCCGCCCACCAACATCACATCGACCTTCTTCGTGTCCGCCGCCTGGGCGCTAGCCAGGCCCAGTACAACGATGAGGACGGCCAGCCCCCATCTGCTTCTCTTGGTGATTTTCATGGTCGCTCCCGCGAGTCGCAGCGCGTCCCGCTCCGATTCCTGCCCGTGCCCGCCTGCCCATGCGCCCGACATGGCCCATGACCAGAGCATTCGGCTGCAAGCTTAGCTGACCGGGCTGCTCGGGTAGGGAAAGCCGCGACATTGAGGCAAGTTCGGTTGCAAAGTACGCGATGCTTGCACGATGCTGGATGGCTTTACGGACCACGGCACAGGCAATGGACAAGGACATGCATTGATGGACATTTTAGGGATCCCGCTATTCGTGGTGCTGTTGGCGTTCCTGATGGTGGCCGCGGTGATCGATCATCGGCGACGCAAGCAAGGGTTGCTCGTCCTGCGCCAGCAAGGGTTCGAGTACATTTTCAACGGTAAAGGCAGAACGTATCTGGCCTTCAACCTGCCTGAGGCCACGATCCGCATCGGCAAGCTCGGCGCAGCCCAGTGCCTGCAACGCCCGGTCAGCATCATTTCGCACTTTGAATGGAAATGGGTCGAGCAGAACGCCGTCAAACGCGAGAACCGCTTCGTGTTCTTCCTCAGCGACCTGGAGATTTCCATGCACGAAGTCTTCTACAGCACCGACGAACGCCTGGCCGAAGTCGAATGGGCCAAGCTCCAGGCGGTGTACAACCACGCTGTCTCCTACCAGACACAGGTAATCGAGCAAATGCCACGAACCGACACCTACGATCTTTTCATCTCCCACGCCAGCGAAGACAAGGAAGCCTTCGTCCGTCCCCTGGTCAACGCCTTGCAGGCTCTGGGCCTGCGGGTATGGTACGACGAGTTCACGCTGGAGATTGGCGACAGCCTGCGCCGGTCCATCGACCATGGCCTGGGTCATTCGCGGTTTGGCATCGTGGTGCTGTCTCCTTCGTTCTTTGCCAAACAATGGACCCAGTACGAGCTAGACGCGCTGGTCAACCGTTCCATGTCCGGCGAGAAAGTGGTCTTGCCCATCTGGCACGAGGTGCAGCACCTGGAAGTTTCCCGTTACAGCCACAGCCTGGCAGACAAGGTTGCCTTCTCATCGTCGGCGCTGAGCATCGATGAAATGGCGACGGCATTCCTGCGCGTTGTACAGCGCGAACTGCACTGAAAAACCCTGCGGCGTATACACGACACTTGTCTTCTCGATATCTCATCAATACTGTATGCATAAACAGCATTCATGAGATATGTGCATGCAACTGATCGCCAAACTCGGCATCCTCGCCGACGCCGCCAAATATGACGCTTCCTGCGCCAGCAGCGGCGCGCCCAAGCGCGGTTCGCGTGGCCGTGACGGGCTGGGCGCCACCGACGGAACAGGCATCTGCCACAGCTACACCCCCGACGGGCGCTGCGTGTCACTGCTCAAGGTGCTGCTGACCAACTTCTGCCTGTACGACTGCCAATACTGCGTCAACCGCCGCTCCAGCAACGTGCCGCGGGCACGCTTCAGCCCTGAAGAAGTGGTGCGCCTGACCCTGGATTTCTATCGGCGCAACTGCATCAGCGGGTTGTTCCTGAGCTCCGGGATCATCCGCTCGGCCGACTACACCATGGAGCAGTTGATCCGGGTTGCGCGCCTGCTGCGCGAGGAGCACAACTTCCGTGGCTACATCCACCTCAAGACCATCCCGGATGCCGACCCGCTGCTGATCGAAGAAGCCGGGCGCCTGGCCGACCGGCTCAGCGTCAATATCGAGCTGCCCACCGATGCCAGCCTGCAGCGCCTGGCCCCCGAGAAGCAGGCCAGCACCATCCGCCAGGCCATGGGCGTGATCCACCAGGGCCAGCAAGCGGTGGCCAACGAGCCCCGAGCGCCGCGCTTCACCCCCGCCGGGCAAAGCACCCAGGTGATCGTCGGCGCCGATGCCACCGACGACAGCACCCTGCTGCGCAACGCCGAGTCGCTGTACCAGGGCTACGGCCTCAAGCGCGTGTACTACTCGGCCTTCAGCCCGATCCCCGACAGCCCCGCCAGCGTGCCCCTGGCCGCCCCGCCGCTGCTGCGCGAGCACCGCCTGTACCAGGCCGACTTCCTGCTGCGCGGTTATGGCTACAAGGCCGGCGAGCTGCTTGGCGCAAGTGCCAACCTGGCACTGGACATCGACCCGAAACTGGCCTGGGCGCTGGCCAACCGCGAGGTGTTCCCGCTCGACGTCAACCGCGCAGAACCGGCGCTGCTGGCGCGCATCCCCGGGATCGGCCTGCGCAGCGTGCAACGCATGGTGGCCCTGCGTCGCGAACGGCGAATCCGCTACGACGACCTGATCCAGCTGCGCTGCGTACTGGAAAAAGCCCGCCCGTTCATCGTCACCAGCGACTACCGACCGGCCCAGGCCGAACTGCGCAGCGGGCTGTTGCGCGAGCGCCTGCGCGAACCCCAGGCCCCCGTGCAGATGGGGTTGTGGGGGTGATCGCGCTCGATTGCGACGACTGCTTCGCCACCTGGCGCGACCAGGCCAGGCGCCTGCTCGGCCACGGTATCGACCCGGCCGAAGTCACCTGGGGCCAGGGCCCGATGGACGACCTGCTGGCCGTCCCCCAGGCGCTGCCCGAAGGCCCAGGCCCCTTCCATGCCCGGGTGCCGGCGACCTTGCTGGCGCAACTGGAACAGGCCGGGCGCTACCGCGGTGAACAGCGCTGGAACCTGCTGTACGAAGTGCTCTGGCGCGTCGCCCACGGCGACCGCACCGCCATGCTCCCCGGCGACCGCCTGGGCAGCGAGCTGCAACGGCGCATCAAACAGGTCGGCCGCGAAGCCCACCACCTGCATGCCTTCGTGCGCTTCGTGCCATTGCCTGCGGCGCTGGCCGAACACCTGCAACTAGACCTGGTGGCCTACCACGAACCGGCCCACGACATCCTCGACAGTGCCAGCGGCCACTTTGCCGAGCGCCTGGGGCGCCAGCGCTGGCTGATCGCCACGCCCCGCGACGGCGTACGTTACGACGGTGCGTCGCTTGAATACCAGCGGCGCTGCCCCGAAGCCTGGCAGCAATGGGCGCGCACTGCCGAAGACCCCGACGCCGAGCTGTGGCTGACCTATTACCGCCACACCTTCAACCCGGCCCGGCTCAACCCGGACGCCTTGCGCCAGCACCTGCCCGGGCGGTTCTGGCGCCATCTGCCGGAAGGGCCACTGATTCCGCAACTGGTGGGCCAGGCGCGCCATGGCAAGCAGCGGGACGGCCAGGCACGGGAAGTGGCGCAACAGCCTGGCAAACAGATCACCGCCAGCCCCGCGCGGCCTGTCAGGTCACCTTCCTCCAAGCCTTGAGCAGCGTGCGTCAACCCTGCGCAAATCATTCGTCCGAATGCTAATTGTGAAAATTACGTCAAATTTATATCCGTTCGGGCTATGACCGAGCGAGAAATCCTGACAGACTTATTGCTAATCGTTCTCATAAGCACTAGCAATAAGGATAAAGCCCGGCATGTCTTCGCTTCGCTTGCCCCGCCGCTTCACGCCCACGCGCAACCTGCTGGCCATGGCTGTCTGCATGGCTTCCCTGCCCCTCGCCGTCGCCGCCGAAACGCCGCAAGCCGATGCGCCGGCCGTGGTCGAGCTGGGTGCCACGGCCATCGACGACAGCCGCCTGGGCAGCACCACCGAAGGTTCACAGTCGTACACCACCGGGGCCATGTCCACCGCTACCAAGCTGCCACTGACCATGCGCGAAACACCCCAGTCGGTGACCGTGATCACGCGCCAGCGCATGGACGACCAGGCCATGACCAGCATCAACGATGTGGCCAAGTACACGCCGGGCCTGTTCCTCAACCAGTCCAGCGGCCCGGGCCGCCAGAGCTACACCGCCCGCGGCTTTGACGTCGACAACATCATGTACGACGGCATCCCCAGCGCGTACACCGGCTGGGTGGTCGGCGCCCAGCCCAACCTTGCGATGTTCGACCGGGTGGAAGTGGTGCGCGGCTCCACCGGCCTGGTCACCGGCGCCGGCACGCCCTCGGCAGCCATCAACCTGGTGCGCAAGCGCCCATTGGCCGAGCAGAAGGTCACCCTGACCGGCGCCGCCGGCAGCTGGGACAACTACCGCGGCGAAATCGACGCCTCCAGCCCGCTCAACGACAGCGGCACCCTGCGCGGCCGGGTGGTCACCTCGTACCGCGACGCCAACGGTTTTCGCGATGGCCAGGAAGAAGATCACGGCCTGTTCTACGCCATCACCGAAGCCGACCTGAGCGAGGACACCACACTCACCCTCGGTTTCTCCAACCAGAAGGACAAGACCAACTTCTTCTGGGGCGCCATCCCCTCTGACCTCGGCGGCCATCACCTGGACGTGTCGCGCTCGTACAACCCGGGCACCGACTGGGAGAACAAGGACCAGGAGATCAACACCCTGTTCGCCGAAGTGCGCCACCGCCTGGCCAACGACTGGAAGCTGCAGGTCAACGCCAACTACAGCGAGCAGGACGCGCTGTTCCGCGGCTCGTACCAGTCGCGCTGGAACGCCGCCAAGACCCTGAGCCGCACGGTCTACCAGTCCAAGCACGACGAGAACCAGCTGGGCCTGGATGCCTTCGCCAGTGGCCCGTTCCAGGCCCTGGGCCGCACCCACGAACTGGTGGTCGGCGCCAGCAAGCGCCTCTACGACATGAACGAGGACAACTACAGCCCGTACAACACCGACTACCCCCTCAATGGCGGCAAGCCCGGCTTCGTGCATACCAGTAACAACCGCTACCTGATCAACCAGGAAGGCGTCTACAGCACCACCCGCCTGAGCCTGGCCGACCCGCTCAAGCTGATCCTCGGCGGGCGCCTGGACTGGTACGACTACGACCAGCGCGACAACGATGCCGGCGACTACAAGGTCACCCGCAAGGTCACCCGCTACGGCGGCCTGATCTACGACCTGGATGACCATCACTCGGTCTACGTCAGCTACACCGACATCTTTACCCCGCAGGACGGACGCGACGGTTCCGGCAAGCCGGTAACGCCGATCGTCGGCAAGAACTACGAGGTCGGCATCAAGGGCGAGTACTTCGACGGCGCACTGAACGCCAGCCTGGCCGTGTTCCGCATCGACCAGGAAAACCGCCAGGTCGAGGTGAAACTGCCGGACTGCCCGCAACTGAGCTGCTACCAGGCCTCCGGCGAAGTGCGCAGCCAGGGCATCGACTTCGAACTGCAGGGCGCGCTGACCGACCAGTGGCAAATCGGTGGCGGCTACACCTATGCCCGCGTCCACACCATCAAAGACCAGAACAACCCGCAGAACATCAACAAACCGCTCAACTCCGACACCCCCGAGCATCAGTTCAAGCTCTACACCACGTACCGCTTCCAGGGCCCGCTGGAAAAACTGCGCGTGGGAGGCGGCGTCACCTGGCAGAGCCGCATGTACAACGACATCGCCCTCACCGATGGCAGCAGCTACCGCTTGATCCAGGGCGCCTATGCGGTCACCGACCTGATGGCCGGCTACCAGGTCAGCCCGCATCTGGACCTGCAGCTCAACGCCAACAACGTGTTCGACAAGCACTACTACTCGTCGATTTCCGATTCGGTGGACTACGGTGGCGACACCTTTGGCGACCCACGCAACTTCATGCTGACCGCCAAGTACAGCTTCTGACGTTCACAGGCGCATGGATGCGCCGCTCCCCTCCTGCCCTGCGGCCAGACTTGTATACAAACTGTCTACCCGGTTAGACTCCGCGCCTTTTCCAGCGAGCCCGCCCATGGCCAGGATTACCGGACGCAACGCCACCCTCTGCGGCCTCGCCGCCATCCTGCTATGGAGCACCGCCTCGGGCCTGATCCGCAGCGTCAGCCAGCATTTCGGCGCCATTGGCGGAGCGGCGCTGATCTACACCCTGGGCGCGCTGTTGTTGCTGGTCTTGCTGGGCAAGCCACGTTTGCGCAAAGCTTCGCCCTGGTATCTGCTGGGCGGTTCGGCACTGTTCGTCGCCTACGAGATTTGCCTGTCACTGGCGCTGGGCTACGCCCTGGACAGCACCCAGGCGATCCAGCTGATGGTGGTCAACTACCTGTGGCCGAGCCTGACCGTGCTGCTGGCGATCGTGATGAACCGCCAGGCGGCGCGCTGGTACATCGTGCCAGGCACCGCGCTGGCACTGCTCGGCATTCTCTGGGTGGTCGGCAGCGATGGCCTGTCGCTGGCCAGCGTGCTCGCCAACATCCGCTCCAACCCGTTGGGCTATGGCCTGGCGGCCAGCTGCGCGATCACCTTCGCGCTGTACTGCAACATCACTCGCCGCTACGCCGACGGGCAGAACCATGTGGTGCTGTTCTTCCTGCTCACCGCAGCGGTGCTGTGGCTCAAGTACGCCATCAGCGCAGAAACACTGCCGGCCTTCAGTACTGGCGCCAGCCTGGAACTGCTCGGGGCGGGCCTGTCCATCGCCGGTGGCTACGCGCTGTGGAACTTAGGGATCCTGCGCGGAAACCTGACCCTGCTGGCCACCGCCTCGTACTTCGCCCCGGTGCTGTCGTCGGCGTTCGCCGCGCTGTGGCTCGGGGCGCATCTGGCTTTGCAATTCTGGCAGGGTGCGCTGCTGGTCACCCTGGGTTCCTTGCTGTGCTGGCAGGCGACCCGCCAACCTCGCGCTGGTACCTGATCCGGCTCGGTCACCTGCCCTCCTACAGTGGCTAGGTGATTCTTTGGCCGAACCGGCTCACCCCTTGATGGCTTTCTCGATGGCTGCGATGTCGATCTTGCCCATGTCCATCATCGCCTCCCAGGCCCGTTTGGCTGCCGCCCGGTCGCTGCCGGCGACGGCCTGGGTCAGCACGCGCGGGCTGATCTGCCACGACAGCCCCCACTTGTCCTTGCACCAGCCACACACGCTCTCCTGACCGCCGTTGCCGACGATGGCGTTCCAGTAGCGGTCGGTCTCTTCCTGGCTGTCGGTCGCCACCTGGAACGAGAACGCCTCGCTGTGGCTGAACGCCTTGCCGCCGTTGAGGCCGATGCAGGGGATGCCCATTACCGTGAACTCGACGGTGATCACATCGCCCTGCTTGCCCGACGGGTAGTCGCCGGGGGCCTTGTGCACGGCGGTCACCCGGCTGTCGGGGAAGGTCCGGGCGTAGAAATTCGCGGCCTCTTCGGCATCGGTGTCGTACCACAGACAGATGCTGTTCTTCGGGGTCATGTGCAGGTCTCCTGTGGCCTTGCGAAGGTCCCAGGAGTCTAGCCCCCCTGCCCGCCAGCACTGGCGGTACGCGATCAGCGGCCGGCCAGGGGGATCCACAGGTCGACGTAACCGCCACCGTGCAGCGGGTCGAAATCGGCGCTGTACAGCTCGAACTCCGGCGCATCGGCGGCCTGGTAGCCGGACGCCGGCAACCACTGGTTGAACACGGTGTAGACCGTCTGGTGGATCATCGAAACATGGCCCTGGTGGCGGAACACCGCATAATCCCGTGGCGCCAGCCGGAAGTGGCTGAAGTTCGGCGGCAGGTCGCGGCTGCTGGTCACCTCTACTCCGGCGATGTACTCGAAACTGCCGTCGTCGCCGGGGTTGCAGCACACCCCGTAGGTGGCATCACCGACCTGGCCCGGCACCCGCCCCACGTAAGGGTCGAAGGCCTGCCACAGGCCAGGGATACCTTCGTTGCGCTCGAAGGTGAAGCGCCCGCCGAGGCCAGCGATGATGAAGGCATCGCGGTGTTCGAAACGCGGTTCGGCAAGCAGGATGAAGTCGAGTGTTTTCATGCGCAGGGGCTCCAGCAAGGCAGAGGGGTCGTGGGCCTGGCCGCGCAACTGGCTCGGCGGCATGCCGAACAGCTCGCAGAAGGCCCGGGTGAACGCTTCGTGGGAGCTGTAGCCAGCGGCCAGCGCTACTTCAAGGATGTCCGGGCAGCCACCGCGCAAGGCCTGCGCGGCACGGCTCAGGCGTCGGGCCCGCACATAGCGCATCACCGGCCAGCCGGTGGCGGCGGCGAACTGGCGGGCCAGGGCGAACGGCGAAAGCCCGAAGTGCCGGGCGACACGGCCCAGGTCCAGGTCGGTGTCCAGGGCCGTCTCGATGTACCACAGGATGTGTTCGATGCTTCGCATTCCCTTGCTCCTCAGTCAGCGCAGCCACACTACCAAGGGTGTTGGCGGACCACTTGATCGTTCTTGCGCGCAGCCATCGCAGCCTGTTTCAGCGAGCCTGTCCTTCGGCTCGATGTTGACTGAAGGCCAGGTGGTAACCGTTGCAGTCACGCACCCCGAACTCTCGCGAGCCATGCGCCATGTCCTGCAACGGCCAGGCGATGTCGGCTCGCTTCCTGACTTGGGCGAAGTAGCCATCGACATCGTCGATGATCAGGTAAAAGGTGCCGGAGCAGGCCATCGGCTGCTGCCACAAGTCGTCTTGGGTGAACACCAGCGTGCAGTCCTGCAGGCGTGCGGTGAGGGTCGACTGTGCGCTGTCGCTGACACTAAAGCCGAGTACGTCGCGGTAGTAGTCGCGTGTGCCTTCCAGATCGGTGCAACGCAGAAGCAGGGCAATGGGCATGCTGGCCTCGTCGATGAAAATCCTTGGGCTGAGGATCATCACCGTTAACAACCCAAGGCGACAAGGGCTGGCAACGGTTGGTGCTAGTGGCACAATGCCTCGCTTACCACCTGCCCCTATCAAGGAGGATTCATGTTGTCGCGCTCCATCCCGGCCATCCTGACTCTGGCCACCACACTGCTGCTCGGTGCCTGTGCCACGCAGCCCCCCGCTCCACCGCTTGGCCCCGTGCTGCCAGGTACACCGCAACGCAGCCAATGGATCGAACAGACCCTGGCCCGGGACCCGCTCGTCAATCCCAAGGACAAACCAGCTGTCTATCCGAGCACCGACGAGACTGTGGCCACGCTGCGCAAAGAGCGCAATCTGCCTGTGCCGGATGAGTATTGGGCACTGTACAAACAGAACCTCGACACCCTGCGCACCGACATGCAGCAGCAGAAGGTTACCGGGCGCGCCGCCTACACCGCTGTCTACACCGACCAGCTCAACCGCGCTGACGACCAGACCCTGCAACGCCTCGCCACTGCGCCCGACAGCCTGGACAAGGCCAGCAGCCGGGCCTGGACCCAACGCATGATCGAGCGCCTGCTGACCTATATAACGGATGACAAGAAGGCCACCATCACCACCCTGCAAAATCACATGCAACGCATGGCGCTGATGGACCGCCAATACAAGGTCTGCGCGCTGTACAAAGACTGCTGGGACAAGCCGCTGTCCAAATGACCTGGCCGGCGCCAGGTTTGACGCCGGGCGCCGCAGCGTTCAAGGTCGGTGCTGCACAGAGCAACCCAGCCTTGGCCTGACACGGAGACCGCCATGCATTTCGACCTGATCCAGACCCTGAGCCTTGCCGGCAAGCCGGATGTGCCCAACGATGACCGCCTCGGCTGCGCCGAGCGCCATGCCTGGGTCATCGACGGTGCCACCGACCTCGGCCCGGCCGGCCTGCTCGGCGAGCGCGGCGGTGCGGCCTGGCTGGCGGGCGCGGCGCAGCGTGCCTTCGCTGGCGCTTGCGGGCCATTGCAAGGTATCTGCGAGCAGGTATTCGACACCCTGGCCAAGGACTACGAGCAAACCCGCCAACGCGAGCCGCTGGCCCCGTGGGAGCTGCCCCGCGCAGCCTTCGCCGCCGTGGCCCTGGAGGGCGACGAGCTGGTCTGCGCGCACCTGGCCGACTGCGTTGTGCTGCACCGTAGCGCCCGGGGCGTTGCCTTCCTTACCCCGGCCCCGGACCGCGAGGCCGAACGTGCCGAAGCCGCCGCCCTGGGCCCCGGCACCGGCGCCTTCGGTGTGCGCACTCCCGCGGTGCTGGCCGATCGCCGCGCCGCCCGCGAGCGGCCCCGGGCCGTGCTGGGTGTCGAACCCGAACAGGCCCGCGCCGGCACCTGCTACAGCCGCACTCCGGTGGCCAGGGGCGACGATGTGCTGCTGATGAGCGACGGCTTTGCCGCACTGTTCGACACCTACCAGGCCTACGACCCGGCCGCATTCACCACCCGCCTGATAAGCCACGGGCTGGCCGACCTGGCCCGTACCCTGCGCGACATCGAGCAGGACGACGCAGCCTGCGTGCGCTACCCGCGCTTCAAGATGAGTGACGATGCGTCGGCGATCTGGTTGAGGGTGGGCTGAGGCCTGCCGCAGAGAACGGTAACTACCAGAAAAGGACTACACGCAAAACGGAAAGCATGAAGTCGATTGCACGCAAAGTCGGACGCAAAATGTTTCCGCGAACTACAAGTGCAGCGGACACCCGCCCTATCGACTCATGTACAAGGAAGCGTGCAATGCTGATCCAACCCCTTCCCTCCCATGGCCCCTGGGACCAAGGCATCAGCCTTGACAGGCACACCGTGCTCAGTACCCCCATTGGCCTGAACGCACAGGGTCACATGCAGTTTGAAATCCTGCGCACCGACATCGGCGAGGCGCTGTTCCAACTCAAGTACCGCGACGACTTCCAGCAGGTCGCCTTTCTCGCTCGATCGGTGGCCGCCGCATTGGCCGGGCAACGCTTCGACCTGGTCATCCCGATGCCCGCCAGCAGGCAGCGCCCCTGCCAGCCGGTCCACGAAGTGGCCAGGCAGGTGGCGGTGTTGTTGGGCAGCACCTACAGCGACCAGCTTTTGCTGAAAACCTGGCCCACCGCATTGATGTCCGACCTCGCCAACTATGAACAACGGGCCGAGGCTCTGGCCGGCTGTTTCATCGTCAACGACACCTTGCGCCATAGCGCCGATGTTTTGCTGCTGGACGACCTGGTCGACACCGGCGCCTCGTTGGAGGCGGCCTGCACAGCCCTGCGCGAATGCGCCAGCATTCGCAGCATCTCGCTGGTTGCCCTGACACGCAGGCACTGAGCAGGCAAAAAAAAGGCGCCTCACGGAGGCGCCAAAACATTCACCTGTAACCAAAGGAGCGCGTGGGCTTCTGAAGGTGAATTCGGGTAGTCACAGAATCGACAGCGGGTACTCGACGATCAGCCGCACCTCGTCCAGGTCAGACTCGAACGCCGTGGCCCGGGTGGTGGCCTGGCGCACCCGCAGCGACAGGTCCTTGGCCGCGCCGGTCTGCACCACGTACTTGACCTCGATATCGCGCTCCCAGCGTTTCTGGTCGGTGAGCGGGTCGCCGTTGCCGTCGCGGCGCATGTAGAAGGCGTTGGCATTGCTGTAGTCGGCGTCGCTGCCGCGCCCGTAACGGGTCATGAACGTCAGCCCCGGCACGCCGTAGGCGGCCATGTTCAGGTCGTAGCGCAGCATCCAGGAGCGCTCCTTGGGCGAGTTGAAGTCGCTGTACTGGATGGAGTTGTCGAGGAAGATCGAATCGGACTGGCGCAAATAGTCGAAATCATCGTCGCCGTTGTTGCGCTGGTGGCTGAGCGCCAGGGTATGGGCGCCGTAGCGCACGCCGAGCTTGGCGCTCCAGATATCGTTGTCGAACTGGCCGAGGCGCTGGCGGCCTTCATCCTTGGCGTTGTAGAAATTGAAACCGCCGATCAGCGCCAGCTCGTCGCTAAGCGGCCAGGTCACGCTGGTGCCGGCGTAGTACTGGTTCCACACATCCTTCAGGCGGCTACCGAACAGGCTGACGCTGACGTAGTCATTGATCGCGTAGTCGCCACCGCCGTAGGCAATCCAAGGCGAATCCACCGGGCCGCCGTAGAAGGTCACGAAGTTGTCGCGCAGGTCGCTGGACACCGGCTGGCTCATGGCATGCAAGCGCCCGCCCTGCAGGGTCAGGCCCTTGAGGCTGGTGTTCTCCACGGTCACGCCACGAAAGCTCTCCGGCAGCAGGCGCGAGTCACCGGCGGCCACCACCGGGTTGGCCGGGAACACATCACCCACCCGCAGCACGGTGTCGTACAGGCGCAACTTGGCGGCGCCGCCGACCTTGCTGTATTCGTCCCGGGCCTGGCCGTCGCGATCCACCGGCAGCACATCGAACGAGCTGCGCCCGCCATTGCGCCCACCGCCGGTGTCGAGCTTCAGCCCGAGCATGGCGAAGGCATCCAGCCCCACGCCCACGGTGCCTTCGGTGAAGCCGGACTCGAAACGAGTGATGATGGCGTGGGCCCAGGCCTCGGAGTAGCCGTTGGCGCTGGCCTTGCCGCTGTTGTAGGTCGGCGCCGGGCCGTCGCGGTGGTCACGGTTGAAGTAGAAGTTGCGGTTGAGCACATTCAGGCGGCTGCCTTCGATAAACCCCTCCTGCTGCGCGTCGCCGGCCCAGGCGGCGGGGCCGGCCATTGCCACCAGGGCGGCCAGGGAAAGTGTCGGACCGTTTCTCATGCGATGCTCCTTCGCTGCGGCTGTTGTAGTTGTACGGCCTCGGCGCTGGAGCGTCCCTGGTCTGGCCAGATGCGCGTGCACCCAGCCCCTTCGGCCAAGGCTGATGCTCGCTGCTGGCTGATAACGGCAAGGTGATGGGCGGATTACAATTGCGTCATGCGCGCTGGCGCCCGGCATTGGGTTGCAGGGCTGGCAGGTACTTGAGGTGGGCGAGGCTTGCGGGACAGGAGGGCTTGATTCACCGCTTCAGAGCAGAGCGATAGGCTGCCGCACGCTCGCGCTTGCCTACCGCCACCACCAGCACAACGACTCGCTGATCCTCTACCCGATAGACCAGTCGATAACCTGAGGACTTGAGTTTGATCTTGTAGTGGTTGGGCAAGTCGCGCATCGCGTCCGCTGGCACACTGGGCAGTACCAGCCGCTCACGTAGCTTCTTCTTGGCTTGCTCACGCACGGTATGGCCGAGCTTCTCCCACTCCTTCAACGCAGAGGGCAGAAACTCGAGCTTATAGGTCATCCAGCTCTACCGGCACGCCCTTCTCGTGCGCACGTGCTTTGACCAGCTCTACCAGTTCGATGTCTTCCAGTTGCTCCATCATCGCCTCATAGAGTTCGGCGGGCACCATGTAGCCCATGACGCGATTATGATTGAGCACTGCCACCGGCTGCCCCTGTGCACCTGCCATGACTGCCGTGGGATTCTTCTTCAATTCTGAGACGCTGACAGTGATGTCGGCGAAGATGTTCTGCATGATCAAGCCCTCAATGAAGGGCTAGATTTTGGTCTTTATTTAGGGCTCATTCAAGTCGTATGGGTCGCTTTCCATTTTCAGCAAACCACGCTTTGGGCCCGCCACAATGACGCAGCCTCTCTCCCCCGTCACCTGGCATTTCTACCAGTAGACACGCGACAACCTCTCCCGAAACATGCCAGCTGCCGCACTGAAGGGAGTGCCCGCCATGCAAAGCGCCACGTTGTTCTGGAAGGTTGCCAATGGCGACCATCCCTGCCCGCATGCGTCTTCGCTGCTGGGCTGGGAGTTCATCTTCTATGAGCCGGACAAGCGCCAGGTGCGGGTGCGCTTTCATGCCTCGACTGCGTTGACCACGCCGCTGCAGTGCATCCACGGCGGCATGCTCGGGGCCATGCTGGATGACTGCATGGGCGCTGCGGTGCTGGCCGCCCTCGGCCCTGAAGAGGTGGCGCTGAGTGCCAGGCTGGAAACCCGCTTGCTGGCCCCGGCCCTGCCGGGCCACCTGGCCGGTGTGGCCAGAGTCACCCGCCGCACCGGCAAACTGCACTACACCAGCGGTGAACTGCACGCCGAAGACGGTACGCTGCTGGCGACCGCCAAGGCCTGCTACAAGGTCATCCCCCTGCCGCCGGGTGGGGTCTTGCAGGGCACCGTCGAGCCGGGCTGACGCCCTTGCAGTGCCATACCTTGCGCATCTGTAACCCTGGCGTCATGCCCCTGTTGGCTGGTGCTGGATAGCCTGGGCTTCGAAACCGCACCCCTTTCGGAGGCCCACCATGCTACGACTGACCCTGAGCGCCGCGTTGCTGGCGCTGTCCCTCTCGGCCCAGGCCACAGGTTTTACCACCCGGCCCAACGAGCAACTGCTGGAGGACCACCAGCAAGCCGTGGCCGCCTACGCGGCAGAGCGCGCCAAGCCCATACCGGAGATCGTCGACTACCGCTACGGCATGCGCCTGGACGTTGCCCGCCTGGTGCGTCAGTCGGCCGACCCGCGCGACTGCAACGTCGTGCCCCGCCTGATGACCTACGAGGACAGCCAGGGCACCCTGCGCACCGTGCGCTACGTAATGCAGTCGCAGTGCATCAATAACAAGTGACCTCAGGCCCTGACGCGCCCACGTTTTACCAGGCTGCGATAGCCCAGCCATAGCACAGCCAAGAGCAACGCCCCCAGCAGCACCATCAGCTCAACGCTGTAGCGTGCCACCAGCGCCGCAAAGCCGAGCACTTCGCGGTACACCCGGATATCGGCGCTGCCGTCGGCATGCCGGATGCTGATGCCGCCCTGGCGGACCTGCGAGTAGTCGGTGTCGAAATACACCCATATCCGGCTCTCGCCCGCCGCTTCGATACTGGGGATTTCGATAAGGTTGGTGGGCGCTTCCAGCAGGGTGTCGTTGCCAGCGGCGTCGCGAATCTGCACCAGGCCCTTGGCCGGCAGGCGGATCTGCACGGCCTGCAGCGGGCGCTGCCGGTGGTTGAACAGTTCGATCAGCAGCCCGGTGCGGTGGTCCACCAGCCCCGCCTCGAAAGGTTTGGCGAACAGTTGCAGGTACGGCGCCTGGGCCAGCTCCACCAGCTTGTCGACCTGCGGGTCAGCGAGTGTACCGTTGCCGATCTGGCGGACGAGCCCATGCAGGCGCTCGTACTTGAGCAACGCGTTGGCCGTGCTGATACGTTCGCTGAACTGGCCCGGGTAGGTCAGGTGGGCGTAGGTCAGGCGCGCTTCGAGGCGGCCGTCGTCGCGCAGCAGGGCGTAGAGCGCGGTGGCGGTAACCGCGACGAGCAGCAGGCCCACGAGGGTTTTACCGACTTTTTCCCAGCTCACCTTGGGGTTCCTTGTACTGCGGGGTTGGCGACAGGCAATGGCCGGCAAGGGTGCCAAGAAGCGGAGGCCGGGGCAAGGCATCTTTGTCCTGGCTGGCTCAGACTCTGCCCAGCAACCCCGGCACCGCCACCACCAGCATCGCCACCCCGGACAGGGTCAGCAGCCCCAGCACGATCCGGCGAAACGCCAACTCGCTGATGCCCAGGTACAAGCGCGTGCCGAACAGGGTTGGCAGCGCCATCGCCAGCGCCACCACGGCAAATGACGGTAGCAGCGCCGCCGTCACTAGCCCGCTGCCGATGTAGGTGAGCAGGGTCACCGCCAGCATCGACAGGTTGAAGTTCTGGATCACCGCGCGCTGGGTGTCGCGCTCGAAGCCGCGCAAGGTGCACCACAGTGTCGGCACGGTGCCGGTGAAGCCGCCGATACCGCCCAGTACACCCCCGACCATGCCCACCGCGCCATCGGCCAGGCGCCCGCCGCGCAACCTGGGCAGGCGCGGCGCCAGCAGCATCAGCGGGCACCACAGCACCAGCAGGCTGCCGAATACCGCCTTGAACCACAACATGTCCAGGTACGGCAGCACCCAAACTCCCAGCGGAATGCCAGCCAGGCCGCCGAGCACGAAGGGCCACAGCAGGCCCCAGCTGAACCCCCGGCGCACACTGAACACGGCGATCAGCTGGCCGCTGAGGCTGCCGAACACGGTCAGCACCGCCGCCGCCTGGGGTTCCAGGCCCCAGGCCCAGAACGACATGGCCACCATACCGAAGGCAAAGCCCGACAGGCCTTGGACGAAACCGGCGACGACAGCGCCGAGGGCGATCAGTAACAGCGGGTCCATGAACACTCCGTAAAGGTGAGCTGTGGGGCAGCATTCCCCACCCATCAGTGGGTGACTATCCCCAGGTTTGCGGCAAAGCCTGAGCGTATCGCGTTCGCATCTCTTGCAACATCTTGAAATATCTGGCCCTTGGCCACATTGCCTTTGGCACAGCCGTTGCTCATCCCACCTACAGGGCACGGCGCCACCCCCGAGGGTGGGCAACAGATGCCCGTTGCACAACACGGGGCATACCGCAATGAAGAAACCAGCAGCAACATCCCTGCAGATGTTCAGGTTGTCCTCGATCACGGCGTTGCTGCTCAGCTTCGGGCTGGTGGGCGCGGTTGCCGGGTCGCTGGACGACGTAAGCCAGCCACCACCTACCGATCCTTCCGCCTACAGCGACCCACCCGCCGACCCAGTGGCGGCAGCGGCGGCCCTTGAAGCGCTGAAAAGCATGCCCGAAGCCAACCAAGGCTCGCTGGAGCTGACCAACGGGGTTTACGGCGACCGCGCCACGGTAACCACCGACAACGTGCTGCAGCCGGCGCAGCAGACATCACGCAAGTACCCCACCAACGGCAAGCCCAGCCCATTGTTCGGCGCCGAGCCGTTCACCCAGCAACTGCTGCTGTTCGAAGAATTCGGCCCGGAAAAACTCGACCCGGCCACCCCGCCCTACCAACTGACGTTCCCGCCACCCATCCTCGGCCCGGCCCCCGCCCAGGACCCTAACATCGTGGCCCGCAGCAGCCCCAACGGCAACGCCCTGGAAGCCTTCCTCACGCAACCTGGGCTGACGCCGTTCCCGTCGCAGTATGCCAACGTGCTTGACCGCAACCCCTGGAAGGCGCAGATCGAGATGTTCCTCAACCGTAATTCGGTAGGCTCGCCCGCCGAAGGCCGCCCGCCAGGAAAGGGCTGGTCGCACCAGCGCTGGAACGAGTTCTACCCGCAGGCCGCGTTCAAGACCGCGCAGGCCGGCGCGCGTATCAACCAGGGCCTGCGTGACCGCAAGCAGTTGCACGGCTACAGCAAGGGCGAGTTCGGCCCCGGCGGCCTGTACTACCAGACCTCGGATATCCCCACCACCCTGGGTACCACCAAGGGCATCGACACGCGCTTTCACCCGAAGATGCCGCTGCAGAACCACAAGGCGCTGTGGACCTTCGACGGCACCTTCCCGGTCAAGCTGCTGATGGTGCGCTACGGCCAGCCGGTGCTGATGCGCCACTACAACGCGCTGCCGATCGACCCGTCGGCCAACTACGGCTTCGGCCTGCACACCATTTCCACCCACGAACACAACGGCCACTCGCCGGCTGAAAGCGACGGCTTCGCCAACGCCTACTTCTTCCCCGGCCAGTACTACGACTACCGCTGGCCGATCCAGCTGGCCGGCTACGACACCATCAACACCCGCGCCCAGGACCCACGCGCCGCCTTCCCCTGCTCGCCCGGCGAAACCCTGTTCGTCAATGACAGCTCACCGGGCCTGAAGACCTGCGAGAACGGCAGCATCAAGATCCGCGGCGACTGGCGCGAAACCATGAGCACCCACTGGTTCCACGACCACATGCTCGATTTCACCGCGCAGAACGTCTACAAGGGCAACGCGGTGATGATGAACTACTACTCGGCCATCGACCGTGGCAACGAAGCCCTGCAGGACGGCGTCAACCTGCGCTTCCCCAGCGGCAGCGCGATGCCCTGGGGCAACCGCGACTACGACGTCAACCTGGTGATCGCCGACAAGGCCTGGGATGCCAACGGCCAGCTGTGGTTCAACCCGTTCAACACCGATGGCTTCCTGGGTGACCAGATCCTGGTCAACTGGCAGTACCAACCCAAGCTGAAAGTGCGCGCGCGCAGTTACCGCTTCCGCCTGCTCAACGGCTCGGTGTCGCGCTACTTCAAGTTCGCCATCGTGCGTGAGGTGGCCGGCAACACCGGCGAGTTCAAGGGCCCGAGCGGCTCCAACCTGTCGTACAACCGTGTGCCGTTCCACATGATCGCCAACGACGGCAACATCATGGAACACGCCGTGCCGTTCGACGGCAGCATGGACCTCAACGGCGACGGCGACCGCCAGGACAACAACGCCATCCTGCCGCTGCAGGGCATCGCCGAGCGCTACGACATCATCGTCAACTTCGCCAAGAACGGCATCAAGGCCGGTGACAAGCTGTACTTCGTCAACCTGATGGAGCATGAAACCGGCAAAGGGCCGAAACAGCCGATTGCCCTGGCCGACGTGCTGTCGGGCAAGTACAAGCCCGTGATCAAGCAGACCAGCAACGGCCCCGAATGGGACGGCGGCGACCCGGCGGTGGGCAAGTTCCTGCAACTGCTGGTGCAGCCCTACAGCGGCCAGGACGTGAGCATGGACCCGGCCCTGTATGAACCGGCCAAGCCTGGCAAGGCCGCAGGGCTGGTGATGATCCCGCTGAGCATCAACCCCGGCGACGCCGCCGACCAGGCCAAGATCAAGGCTGCGCGCCACCGCGAGTTCATCTTCGGCCGCTCGGACGGCACCGACAGCACGCCCTGGACCATCAAGACCGACGGCGGCTTCGGCTACAGCATGGACCCACGGCGTATCAGCGCCGCTCCGCAATTGGCCAACGAGGCCACCGACGCGGGCTTCAGCGGCGATGGCACACTCGAGGTATGGAAGATCAAGAACGGCGGCAACGGCTGGAGCCACCCGGTGCACGTGCACTTCGAGGAAGGCGTGATCCTCAGCCGCGACGGCAAGGCGCCGCCGGAATGGGAGAAGTGGGCGCGCAAGGACGTGTACCGCATCGGCCCGGACAAAGACTCGTCCGAGGAAGTGGAAATGGCCATCCGCTTCCGCGAGTTCGCCGGCACCTACATGGAGCACTGCCACAACACCCAGCATGAAGACACCTCGATGCTGCTGCGCTGGGACATCGAGCACCCTGGCCAGTTCCAGCTGATGCCAACGCCGCTGCCCGGCTGGGATGGCGTGCAATACGTCAACTCCGCCGCACTGCCGACCTTCCGCAAGGCCGACGGCGACGGTGGTGGCAATGACGACCCCGACAACAAACCGCCCGTGGCGGTGAACGACAGCGCCGCCACCAGTGCCGGCAAGCCGATCGTGCTCAACGTGCTGGCCAACGACACCGACCCCGACGGCAACCTGCCGCTGACGGTCAGTGGCCTGGCCCAGCCCGACTCGGGCATGGGCGCGGTGAGCAGCAACGGCACCCAGGTGACCTATACCCCGCCGGACACTGTCGCCACCCCGTTCACCGCCAGCTTCACCTACCTGGCGCGTGATGCCAAAGGCCTGGAGTCGCTGGCCCCGGCCACGGTGAGCATCGCCGTATCGCCCGCCGTGCAGGCCGACACGGTGGTGGTCAGCAGCGCCAGCGTGCAACTGCGCAGCAACAACCGCTGGACCTGGGAAATCGCCGGCACCACCAGCGTGGCCAGTGGCAACAGCATCCGCGTCAGCACCAACACCACCAGCGGCCCGCTCGACCTGGGCCTGGCGACACTGACCGTGAGTGGTACCGGGGCACGCTGGAAGCTGTCGGTGACCACCACTGGCAGCGGCCCGGCCTCGCCACCGACGGTGACCGTGAAGTCGGCGCTGGGGCAGACCGTGACTGCGCCGTTGAGCATCAAGTGAAGTAAAAACCGTGGGAGCGGGCTTGCCCCGCGATGACGCCGGCCCAGGCAACAGCGTTGCCCAGGCACGGCCCATCGCGGGGCAAGCCCGCTCCCACGAGCCCAGGCCTTGTCACACACCCAAGAGGGTAAGACCATGCCCCGCACCTGGCGCCTGCTGCTGCCCCTGCTGATCATCCTCAGCCTGCCCTGCACCCTGCCCCCAACCAGCGCCAGCGCTGACCCCGACACCCCTTGGGGTGCCAACTACTTCCCCAACATCCCCCTGCTGACCCAGGACGGCAAACAGGTAAGGTTCTTCGACGACCTGATCAAGGACAAAGTGGTCGCCATCAATTTCATCTTCACCGGCTGCGGCGACTCCTGCCCGGTGGAAACCGCGCGCCTGCGCCAGGTGCAGAAGCTCTTGGGCGAACGCGTCGGCCAGGACATCTTCTTCTACTCGATCAGCATCGACCCCTATAACGACACCCCCACCACCCTCAAGCGCTACGCCGAAAAATTCTCCATCGGCCCGGGCTGGACCCTGCTCACCGGCGAGGCCGCCGACATCGAACAGCTGCGCCGCAGCCTCGGCCTGTACATCGAAGGGCTGGAGAACGGCCGCAGCAAAGACCACAACCTGAGCCTGATCATCGGCAACCAAAGCACCGGCCGCTGGATGAAAGCCTCGCCCTTCGAAAGCCCGTACATCCTCGCCGACCGCCTGGCCAACAGCCTGCACAACTGGAAGACCGCCAGCGTGCAGAACCTCGACTACACCCAGGCGCCCGAGATCCGCACGCCCAGTGCCGGCGAGCAACTGTTCCGCACCCGCTGCTCATCGTGCCACACCGTGGGCGAGGCCGAACGCGGTGCCACCGGCGGGATTGGGCCGGACCTGCTGGGGGTGACCCGCCAGCGCGACGAAGCCTGGCTGAAACGCTGGCTGATGGTGCCGGACCAGATGCTGGCCGAAAAAGACCCGCTAGCCATGCTGCTGTACCAGCAGTACAACCAGCTGGCGATGCCCAACATGCGGTTGGGGGAGACGGAGGTGGCGGCGTTGCTGACGTACTTGGAGGAAGAGACGACGCGGGTTCAGGGGGTGGTGGGGCGATAGGGTCAGGGTTCGCCGTGGCGCTTGAAGGTGGGGTCCCATTTGCGGCGTAAGCGGATGGGGGAAGGGGTCAGCCCAGGGATGATCCAAAGGTGGTGCAGAATCATCGGGATCGACAACCAGACGATCCAGGGGTGTTCATGAACGGTCTCGACGGGGAGGCCGAATCGTCCATATTCACCGGGAAAGACATGGAAGAAGTAAAAAACCGCGAAGCCAATGTTGTAGAACGAACCGAGTACCGATTTGCCCTCGGTCAGATTGATTCCGGAAAAAAAGAACCAGAAAAGCATTGACGATGACAGGCTCCAGCACACGACAAGAAAAAACGTCAAGGCAGTCATAAGCACCCCACGGCGTTACCTCAAAATATCCATGTCTCTTTTCCAACGGAAGCAATTCACATTATTCTTCCGGAATTGTGCAACAAAATGAAGCACGGCAAATACGCAAGCAAACCAGAATACTTGAGGGTGACGCTCAATTATGTCGGGCCGTTGATAGACATAAAAATATTTATCCAGAGCACCCACCGAACAATGCATGAACGCCAGAATAACATTATAGAAAATCACAGCACCATGCCTCGTATCTTCCTCGCCTCGCTTTGTTACGCAGCACCTTAGAAACCGTGACCCCGCAAGTGCTGCAAAAGAGAAAACAACATAAAACCATAGCATCGCACAATCATCATCAGGCCTTACAAATTACAACCAATCATCCCAGCCGCGTTGAATCAGCCCTACCCTTGGATAAGCCAGAAAAACAGCGAGCATTATTTATTGCCACAATGCCGTATAGGTGAATGAGCATGAATACGAGGGCCAACCCCTCAGCTATCCCATACACCAAAATCCAGCGTGCCGACTTCATTACCCATGAATTCGCAGTAGCGCTTCACTTTTTTCTGAACCATTTCTTTGGCTCCCACTGCACGGGAAATGCAAAGCTGTGCATCCACATACCAACAATGCACCACCACCCAACAGCAGGGTTTTCATATCTAAAGTCAGGCATATACCCAATAAACAATAGATAGGACCGCTCCATAATCCTCATGTAATAAGTTGAAAAAAATATATTGAAAACCACGCACAACCAAAAAGTCACCCATCTGAAATTCGCTCCAGAAAACCTATACCTAAGCGTATACGCAATCACCACCCCGACAACCACGCAGCATCCGAACAACCAGGAAATCATTACTTCTGAATCTCCACCCAGATCAGCTCCCCATTCATGACGTTCACACCAAGCTCTAAGCCTATAGCTCCTGCCCCCAAATTTTTGTACGCAGGAACCATATCAGACCTGATGTACTTAAAAAGCCTCCAAGCATTTCGACCAACAACGAGCGTAGTCAACCCAAAACCAGACAACGCCATATCCGTAGCGGCATACACGACATTCCCATGCGAAGCCTTCCCTCCCAGCGCCTTGGCTACTTCCTGATAACCCTTTCTCAATGGACCTACCGTATCGGTTCTTCCCTGAAAAATATTTCGACCATTTTCATAAACTGCATTGATCCCATGCTGCATGAGTGCAATACCCCCCAAAGCACACGCAACCCCTGCGGTCAGCTTGCATACTGCGACACCGCCTGCAATCTGTATTACTCCGGCCGCCAACCCTGCCACCAGTTTTGAATATTGAAAAAACTGATCAGCCAACTCGGCATGTTCTTTCCTTATTTGAATCAGCCCTTGCTCCGGCGTTCTCCTCCCGGTCCGAACATCCTCCACAATGCCCTTCCCGACATACGCCATTTCCTGCGTAAACTGCAGCCGCAACATCCCATCATCCAGGCACCGCGCGGCAACTTCGCAGGCATATTGCGTCAGCCGCGCCGCGGCATGGCTGACCTCCCAGAAGTCGTCGTCCCACGGCACGTCATGCTCGCTACGCCCGCTCATTCCTCGCCCCAGGTTGCATACCCGGTTGTTCCGGCCACATGGTGCACCCAGGAGATATCCCGATAGCGCAGCGCCAGATACTCTTGCGGCTCCTGCTCGTTGAGCAGGACGGCGTGGGGCATGGCGACGTTCTGCTGGACGATCACCGCCCCGCCGAGTCTCACCGAGTAGTATTTTTCCTGGAGGCCCGCAGCGCTCGTGCGGAAGAACTGAATGTCGCATTCGACCCGCTCGCCGCTGTCCAGCGCCTGGGCCAGAAGCGGGGTGGCCTTGTCGACGAACTTGGTGAGGTAGACGGGACGGTGCAGCGCGCGCTGCGTGTTGTCGGCATGGGTGAGGCCATGGTCGAAAGCCAGCACCATGATTTCGTCCCTATGCCCCAGTTGGCACTTGTTGCCGATTGAGTCCTGGGTGGAGCAGCCCGCCGAGATCAGCCCCTGAAGCGAACCTTTGATCGACATATATCCGTGATAAGCCATGTTACGAACTTCCTGTAAAAGGCTCGCAATCTAATGGCGCACAGTGCGGCTGTATGTCGGACGCGTCCGAAAATACGCCACTAAGAAGTTACCAAGTACGACAGACATACTGGGCGCACTCTGTCACCGCTTGGGCAAAACTGCCTGCCAGACGGCTTGACCCTCACAGGCGTCGCGCTCCATGCTCAGCCGCTTCCACCCACGCTCAAGGAACGACTGCATGAAGCTGGAAACACTCGCCATCCACGCGGGCTTCAGCCCCGACCCGACCACCCGGGCCGTGGCCGTGCCGATCTACCAGACCACCTCGTTCGCCTTCGACGACACCCAGCATGGCGCCGACCTGTTCGACCTGAAGGTGGCCGGCAATATCTACTCGCGCATCATGAACCCCACCAACGACGTGCTCGAGCAGCGCATGGCCGCCCTCGAAGGCGGGGTCGGCGCGCTGGCCGTGGCTTCGGGCATGGCCGCCATCACTTACGCCATCCAGACCGTCGCCGAGGCCGGCGACAACATCGTCTCGGTGGCCAAGCTGTACGGCGGCACCTACAACCTGCTGGCTCACACCCTGCCGCGCATGGGCATCACCACCCGCTTTGCCGCCCATGACGACATCGCCGCCCTCGAAGCGCTGATCGACGAACGCACCAAGGCGGTGTTCTGCGAGTCCATCGGCAACCCCGCCGGCAATATCGTCGACATCGCCGCCCTGGCCGCCGCCGCCCACCGCCACGGCGTGCCGCTGATCGTCGACAACACCGTGGCCACGCCGATCCTGTGCCGCCCGTTCGAGCACGGCGCCGACATCGTGGTGCACTCACTGACCAAATACATCGGCGGCCACGGCACCAGCATCGGCGGCATCGTCATCGACTCGGGCAAGTTCCCCTGGGCCGAGCACAAGGCACGCTTCGCCCTGCTCAACACCCCCGATGCCTCCTACCACGGCGTGACCTACACCGAAGCCTTCGGCCCCGCCGCGTTCATCGGCCGCTGCCGCGTGGTGCCGCTGCGCAACACCGGTGCGGCGCTGTCGCCGTTCAATGCCTTCCTGATCCTGCAAGGCCTGGAAACCCTGGCCCTGCGCATGGAGCGCCACACCGAGAACGCGCTCAAGGTTGCCCACTACCTGCAAGGGCACGAGCAAGTGGCGTGGGTGAAATACGCCGGCCTGCCCGACCACCCCGAGCATGAGTTGGCCCAGCGCTATACCGGCGGCAAGCCGGCCTCGATCCTGTCGTTCGGCATCCAGGGCGGCCAGGCCGCAGGGGCTCGCTTCATCGACGCGCTGCAGCTGGTGGTGCGCCTGGTGAACATCGGTGATGCCAAGTCGCTGGCCTGCCACCCCGCCTCCACCACCCACCGCCAGCTCAACGACGAAGAGCTGGAAAAGGCCGGCGTGCCACGGGACATGGTGCGCTTGTCGATCGGCATCGAGCACAGCGACGACATCATTGCCGACCTGGCCCAGGCGCTGGAGGCCAGCCGCGGCTGATCCATCCGCGCCCCACCCAATGCCGACGGCGGGCGCACCCTTGGCAACAGCGGATACCCACGTAATGACCCTGTTCTACCTGAAACTCATCGTCACGCCGCTACTGATGTGGGCCGTGTCCCTCGCCTCGCGGCGCTGGGGCGGCCTGCTCGGCGGCTTGCTGTCCGGCCTGCCGATCACCTCGGCGCTGGTGATGACCTTCCTGTGCCTTGAGCAAGGCACGGCGTTCGTCCTCGGCGCGGTGCCCGGCGCCCTCGGCGGCCTGGCGGCGGTGCAGGCCACCTACGCCGTCTACCTGTACAGCACCCGCCGCTTCGGCATTGCCTGCGCCGCGCCGCTGGCGATGCTGTGTTATGGCGTGGCGGCCTACGCCTTCACCCATTGGGGCGGCCTGCCCCTGTCGATTGCCGTGGCCCTGCTGCTGATCGCCGTGCTGATCCGCGCCAGTGGCCGCGAAACCAGGCCCGACGGCCTCGCCCAACCCCGCCACCGCTATTGGGAAATCCCCCTGCGCATGGTGTCCGCCACCGGCCTGCTGATGATCACCACCAGCCTGGCCAGCTGGCTCGGGCCTGCCGCCAGCGGGATGCTGGCGCCGATCCCGGTGATCGCCTGGCCGTTGGTGGTGTTTGCCCACGTGCAAAGCGGGCGCGCCGGGATGGCGATGATGGTGCGCGGCAATGCGATTGGCGCGGTGGGGGTGATTGCGTTTTACCTGATCGTGGCCGGGTTGCTGGAGCGCATCGGCATTGCTGCAACCATGGGGCTGGCCGTAGTGGTGGCGGTTGTGCTGACCGTGGCGTTGGCGACGGTACTGCGGCGGCGCGGGGCTTGATCCAATCGGGCCGGTTGCGCACATGAAAATGCCGCTCCCGGTGCTCCGGAAGCGGCTTTGTCGTTCAACTGTCGAGCCTCATTTGTCGCCTTGCTGTTTGATCAAGGGCAGCTGCCCCTCGATCATGACCCTGGCCAGGCCGCTGAGGTAGTAGGTCGCCCGCATCAACGTCTGTGCCTCGCGCGGCTTGGCCAGTGCCTGCTGGGTAAGCCCGGTGACGCAGCCCAGGATGACTGCAGCCTCTTCCAGCACCTCACGCGTCTGCAGCCCTGGCATGGCCTGCACCCAGTGGCGTGTTGGCATCTGCTTGCCGCGATGGGCTAGTGCGATGACGTTCAGTTTTTGCAGCTCCTTAGATTGCTCTTCCTTGTCCATGCGCTACCCCCTGTCAACGACGGCAACGGCCGCGACCGGCCACCCGCCCAGTGGAAAAAAAGAGCCCGCCGCGTCTCCCCCTCCAGAACCTCCGGGCCATTGCGCACGATCCTTGTGCAGTTTTTTGCTGACCTGAAGACCCGGCCAACCCCGGACGGTGAAACACGACGAGCAGGGCGAGACTAGTCGTGCAGACTCACCATCTCAACAGGCTAAGGCTTGAAAAAGGGCTGTTGGGAAATGGACTACATGAATAGCAGAAGAAATCCTGTAGGACCTACGAGATCAGCTTGCATCACCGTGCGTATTAGCCCCCTTGCACAGGCGCTGGCCACCCCGTGGAAACGGTTTGAGGCCAATGGTACCGAGACGTGGGTTTTGCATGTGGCTTCTGCTGACTTCTGCAGCGCTGAGCGTTGATTCAGAACCGCTCAGTTGTACTCAGGTACTGGGGAGGAAGCCTGGAGAAGGTCGGCAAAAGTATCGGGCATTGCGCCTTTCTTGAGCATCGCCTTGAAAACCGCATAGACATCAGTACGAGCGCCAGCCTTGCGTAGGGTCGCCTCGTCGTTCAGCCATGCGTAGATGATGCTTTTGGGAATGTCGCCTCGGTACTGGAAGAAAAGGCGATAGCGGTTGGGCAGCCCGGCTTTGACCCTACGCCAGTGCCGACAGTCCTTACCCAGAGTGTTGCCTTGAACGTAAGCCTTCACACCTGGATCTGCCGGTACGCGCTCCATGATAGAGGCATCGACTTTTTCCAGAAGCTTGTAATGGGGATGGTTATGGAATCCGTCAGGATCATCGGCTGCCAGACATTCAGCCTCGACAATCAATGCTTCAAAACGGCTGAGAAAAGCGGATGACCAAGCAGTGCCCATTCGTTGACTACCGTAATCATCCCCGGCTGCATCACTCAACCTTCAAGCAGCTCGGTACGCTCGCGATTCGCTTGCGCCTTGGCCCGAAGGTGACCCATACGATTCAGCAACGCTGACGGGATGGGCTCGATCCTTTCCGGATGCTCTGAGATGTCAGCATGCACAAGCTCAAGAAAGGCTTTTTTGGCCTCCTGCGCTTCGCGCTCGGCGGCCAGGAAAGCCACCTTGACCCTTGACTTGGACATGTTTTGCTCCTTTTCTCGCCCCTGCGACAGCTACCGCATGTGTGGCCTGACGAAGGCAATAATACAGCAGAAGCAAACATGCGGACCCTGGGCGAGCCCATCGTTACAGGTTTCAGAACGGTACTACAATCCCGGCCCGCGGATGACCGAGTTCGGCAGCTAACGGTTAGCTCTTTTGGCACAGGCTCTTGTGCCCGCGCAGGCCTATATTTTGAGCAGAACTTCTGTTGGCGGGAGCTGCAGCATGAACATCGATTGGGTCAACTTCACACCTTGGGCGTCCTTGGCCGGAGGCGTCTTGATCGGCCTGGCCGCCAGCCTGTTCATCCTGGCGAATGGCCGTATCGCCGGCATCAGTGGCCTGCTTGGCAGCCTGATCCAGAGCGATGGTGAGGGCCGCAGCGAGAAGGCACTGTTCCTGCTCGGCCTGGTGCTGGCGCCGGTGCTGTGGGGACTGTTTAGCGTATTGCCCAAGGTCGAGGTCCACGCCGGGTGGCCGGCGTTGGTGATTGCCGGCCTGCTGGTCGGTGTGGGCACCCGCTACGCCGCGGGTTGCACCAGTGGCCATGGCGTCTGTGGCGTGTCCAGGTTGTCGCCGAGGTCGATGCTGGCCACCTTGTGCTTCATGGCGACCGGATTTGCCACGGTGTATGTCATCCGCCATCTGCTGGGGGCTTGAACATGCGCAAGTTCACGGCTTTTCTCGCAGGGTTGATCTTTGGCTTCGGTCTGCTGCTGGGGAGCCTGACCAATCCCGCGAAGGTGCTGGCGTTTCTCGATTTAGCCGGGGCCTGGGACCCCAGCCTGGCGCTGGTGATGGCAGGCGCCATCGCGGTGGCAGCGGCCCCGCTGAACTGGGCGCGCACGCGCAAGCAGTCCTTGCTCGGTGCACCCATGCAGTTGCCGGTGAAGCGCACGCTGGATGCCCGCTTGATTGGCGGCAGCCTGGTGTTTGGCGTGGGCTGGGGGATTGCCGGGTTCTGCCCTGGGCCGGTGGTGGCGTTGGTGTCTACGGGGCGGTGGCAGGTTTTGCTGTTCGTGTTGGCGATGCTGACTGGCATGTTTCTGTTTACCAAGCTTGAGAGCCGACGCGGCAATTGAACGGTTCATCGATTTCCGGCACGCCACCACAGGGCAGTCATGTCGCCCGAAGACAGCTTCGGGCGTGTTGCTTGTGCTCTATTCGCCCCGCAAGGCTGGGGCCATCAAGCCGTGGTTCGCATCCTGGACCAGCGCCTTGGCCATGCCGCTGAGGTAGTGCATCGCCGTCAGTAGCGTGGGCAGGTGATCCGTTTCCACCATCGCCAGGTCACTGATCTTGTGCACCGCACACATCAGCACGGTCGCCTGCTCCACCGCATGGTCCAGCGGATGCCCCGCCACTACGCGGAACAGTGGGTCTTGCACACCAGCCTCCCCGCCTTCGCCGAAATGGCCGACGCCGGTGGTGGTGAGTTCCTTGATGCGTGGGGGTTGCGATTCCTTATCCATACCACTCCTCCTGCGGCCCCGCGAACGGCGCGGGGCCTGATCGGTGAACATCTAGGGCGAGTACGAGTTCGCCAGGTCAGTGTTGGGATTGCACGCGGCTTAGCGCCACTTCCACCAGGGTGTGGGCGCCTTCGATTTCATGGATGGCGGCGAGGGTCAGGACCTGGGCTGGAGGGTTGGTGTGGAGCAGGATGGACTGCTGGCTGACGGTTAGGGCGCAGACTAGGTATTCGGAGATTTGGACCAGGAGGTCTTCTAGGGTTTGGGAGGTGTATTTGTTGTGGTGGGGTGGGTCGGGGACTATTTTCAGCATGGTAGAGCTCCTATTTTCAAATGGAGCTACCGTTCTCTGCTGTCAAACAGAAAGGTGGCAGCTGTACGCGGGTTGACAGACCGGGAAAATAGGAAACCGGCGCACCGAGGTGCCCCACGTACAGCCACCATAGACGGCCGTGCACGCGCGTTACTATCTTCCCGGTCTGTCAAAACCGGTCGCTGAGTTGGTAGCGACTTGGCGAGACTAGATGGGTGATGCAGCTGCTGCAACGGGCTGTAAGGGGGTGGGAGTATGTTTCGGAAACGGACTACATAGAAGAGGGAAAATCTTATTAGCCCATCCATTGAGCTGTAACAAGATACTTCCTGAATGATTTTCACTCTCAAATGATGCCGCAGCAATTCTGATTCTATAGTGCCATCTTGCGCGGCCACCCAGTCGCTGATAGCTTACCATGAAGATGGCTAAAGGCCACAATGCAGACTCTATCCGCTGGAGGTAATATGGATGTTATAACTGTAATAAACTACAAAGGCGGAGTTGGTAAAACCACGTGTAGCCTCCAATATTGCAGCAGAGTAAAAATGGCCTTTCTGTTCGCTCAAAAGAATAAAATCCCGAGCAACTTTTAATAGCACAACCAGCCAATCAATTGCTGCGCCAAAATAGCATAGCAGTTTTAAATAGCGCACCACCTGGAAATCCCACGACAAAAAAGCTATACTCCAGACTTTTCATTATCAGACGGCAGAAACTACTCATGTCGCAACGCAAACAGAAGCAAGTGCTCTCCATACCAGAAGCCCCCATTAAATACATTGCACTCAACGAACTCAAACTTGACAGTAAAAACCCTCGATTTGGCGTCGCAAAGGGAGGCAGGGCAAATCAGAATGACATCCTTGACTTTATAGTTGAAAACTTCGGAATTGAGGATGTAATCAGCTCACTTGCTTACAACGGCTACTTCTCAGCAGAGCCCTTAATTGCTCGACATGAAGCCGATGGAAGCTACACAGTAGTAGAAGGTAACCGACGGCTTTCGGCATGTTTAGTTCTAGCAGGAGATGACCGCGCCAGCAACCAGGCACGCCGATTTTCTGACATATTAGAAAATAAAAAGAGTACGTGGACAAAGGAAACCACAGTCCCAGTACATGTGTTCGAGACTGGTGACAACTCTCTAAACCTGAATGCATATCTTGGCGTGCGCCACATCATGTCGGCAAAAGCATGGGACTCCTATGCAAAGGCATCATGGATTGATGACGTGGTCTCTTCCGGACAAATGACACTTCAGCAAATTGCCGAAGTAACTGGCGACAAAAACAGAACAATTCAAAGACTGCTGGAAGGCTACTACTTCATAAATCAACTAAAAGATGAAGGGAAGTTTATTCCAAGTGACAGCTTACGAAAAGGGCGTGGTAGCAACCCAGACTTCCCATTTTCTTGGATCTATACTTTCTTGGACTACAGCCAGGTCAGAAGTTACTTGGGGCTAAGTGAATTTGACCCTACGAATAGGACACCTATTCCTAAAGGCAAAACGGCCGACTCCGCGGCCGCTATCAGCTATATGTTTGGCGATCGTAGCAAAGCCCGGAACGGTTTGATCGCGGACTCTAGACAATTGGGAGCATTAGCTAGCGCAATTGCAGATCCGAATAAGCGCGAACTCTTACGCGCAGGTAAAACAGTAGATCAAATCGAAGCTCTTTCAAAGTCCCCCATCGATCAGTTTGCTTCATCTATGATTGAGGCTGAAAATGCGATTGCAAGCGCTCTAAAAATCGTGTCCGAAGGGAAGTTAGACAAAAACGATGCGATCCATATGATTGGCAAGACTCGAGATGTAGCTCAGCTTAGTGCCAATCTTTTCAAATCTCTGCGCGAAATGGACAGCCCGGATTTTCTCTAAATGAAGCATCTTCAAGATACATATCGATGGGATCAAAGAGGTATTTTATTCAAGCCCGCGACCAACGCTGACGAGGCGGAACTTAATGCAATCAAGCGCGGCACCACACCAATAGATATTGGCGTAGCTGATGATATAATTGCCGACGAGCATCACTCTGATTTACCAGACCATGGGTACACATGGCGAGACGAAGAGTTTGCTTTAGATATGATCACGGGCCCTGTAATCCAGGAAATCGACAGGCGCATTAAGCTTGGTGGCAACTCATATCCATTCACTCGAAACGGCAATGCATTAACATATAATGAAAGTAAAACCTTAGCTTATGAGTTCTGTTTAGTAACTACAATCCAGAAAGACATAAGTTCATCGCCCTACAATCAGCTCCCCATATTATTCGAGCTTATGGTTACCGAAGTTGCTAAATGCTACTTGGGAGCATCAGCCGAAGGAATTAGAACAGGAGCCCCTTCTCACGATCCTATCGAAAGACCTAAAAATTTCAAAAAGCTCTTTGAGAGAGTTAATGATTTGACTCTCGGTGAGTTTCAATGGCTGCCCACAGTTCACCTAGAAGACGGCGAGTCTCCGAACGCTCCAAAAGACGAGGGGCTAGACTTCATTGTTTGGAAACCGTTTGGTGACTTCCGAAACGGCCAACTATTTATTTTAGGTCAGTGTGCATGTGGCGATGACTGGGACACTAAGTTTTCCGACCTTCAGGAGGAGAGACTCCAGAGATGGATCAACCCTGTCACCTACGCTAAATTTTTACGAGCTTTCTCCGTACCACATCACATTCCTGGGCACGCCATATTCAACGACGTATGTCGACGCGCCGGGATCACTTTTGATCGTCTAAGAATCGCAAAAATCTCTGAAGACAATCATGAGCATTTTAAAGAAAAATTTGACTCCAAAATATCAGACGCAATCAATCTCGTAGTAAAGCGGTATGTATAAAAAAGGCCAGCTTTAATGCTGGCCTTTTTATTAGTCCCAGATATTTGGCAAAGCTCCTGCCACGGCATGAAATAGCGGTGGAGGCACCGCATTACCAATAACTCGATATTTGTGCCGTAGCATATTGTGAGAAAAGTCTGCCTTTGCCCCTGTAATAGATTCTGGAAAAATCATATCCCCGCCATGAGAAGTATATGCAGGCATGAAACCCTGCAACCGCGCTGCTTCTCTATAGGAGAACCTACGAGCCGGGGCTTCACTCTCGAAAACCCACTTATCAGTATTTATTCGAAGGAGTGATGGACTAATCGGATGCAAAGGCATATGTCGCATATGACTGACGATGGTTTTACTTACCTCTGACCAATCTCTTCGCCGATTTCTCGAAAGATAGTACCAATGGAATGGATCATCACAGAACTCTCCTTCTGGCCAGTCTGGCAAACCGTCTAAAGCATTAGCGATGGTGAAATATGGTGTATCGGTAAGAGGGCCATGAGTAGGCCCTGGAAAAACAAATGGAATATTAAAATCTTTCCTAATACCCACTATAACCAAGCGCTTTCTTTCTTGCGCCACACCGAACTCATGTGCATTGAGCTGCATCCAATGAACGTCATAACCGTGACGCCCTGCTTCAGAGAACTGTTTTAACTGGTCCTCCAATAGATGCCTATAGGTGCTTCTCCTCAGACCAGATACATTTTCTGCAATAAATGCTTTGGGTTGAATCAAATTTAATGCACGCGCAAACTCTAAATACAGCGTATTAATTTTTCTATTTGCTATCCGCGCACCACCCTGACTAAACCCCTGGCAGGGGTAGCATCCAACTAGTAACTCAGCAGCTGGAAAATTGGCAATAGTTTGGACATCTCCAACTCTGTAGTCGGTCTCTGGGAAATTGGCTAAATAAACATCATGGGCGTACGCCAGGACGTCGTTTGCCATAATGACATCAAAACCGGCAGCTATCACACCGGCATCTGACCCACCACATCCCGAGAATAATGAGACCGCTGTTGGCATGAACCCCCCCCTACATGAGCGCTTGAATTATACGACGCTCAAGCACACATCGCACATATCTGCCTTGAGAATCCGCACGGCCCTAAGCCGCAAAAAATAAAAAAGCTCAGCCGCGTAACGGCTGAGCTTTTTGAATATGGTCGGGACGGAGTGATTCGAACACTCGACCCCTTGCACCCCATGCAAGTGCGCTACCGGGCTGCGCTACGCCCCGACAAGGCGATTCTCAATGTTGCCGAGAACGAGAAGAAATGTACCCTAACCTTTTGATTAATGAAAGCTTTTTTTCAAAAATTTCCATTCATCGGCAAACGGGTCACTTCTTCAACACCACCAACACATCCTCCAACTCGGCAATCATCTGCCGAATCAACTGCTTGTACTGGCTGGATTCATCCTTGACCTCATCACTGGAGAGCCGCAACCGCGCCCCGCCAATGGTAAAGCCCTGGTCATACAGCAAAGCGCGGATCTGGCGGATCATCAGCACGTCTTGGCGCTGATAATACCGCCGGTTACCACGACGCTTCACCGGGTTGAGCTGCGGGAATTCCTGCTCCCAGTAGCGCAGCACGTGCGGTTTTACCGCACAGAGCTCGCTGACTTCACCGATGGTGAAGTAGCGTTTGCCCGGGATGGGGGGCAGCTCGTCGTTATGGCTTGGTTCCAGCATAGGCCTCTACCCGGGCTTTCAGCTTCTGCCCTGGACGAAAGGTGACGACGCGGCGCGCGGTGATCGGGATCTCTTCCCCGGTTTTGGGGTTGCGGCCCGGCCGCTGGCGTTTGTCGCGAAGGTCGAAGTTGCCGAAACCGGACAACTTGACCTGCTCGTTGTCTTCAAGCGCGTGCCGAATTTCTTCGAAAAACAGCTCGACCAGCTCCTTGGCCTCTCGCTTGTTGAGCCCCAGCTCCTCGTACAGCCTTTCGGCCATCTCAGCTTTCGTCAGAGCACCCATGCCGTTATTTCCTTAACGTGGTGTTCAACCTTTGTTCGAGCGAGGTGAGGATATTTTGCAGGGTTTCGTTCACCTCATCGTCGTTAAGAGTGCGCGATGGATGTTGCCAGGTCAAGCCGACGGCCAGGCTTTTTCTATCAGGATCAATGCCTTTACCCTGGTAGACGTCAAACAGCCTGAGGTCTGTGAGCCATTCGCCGGCATTGTCACGAATTACTTCAAGCACCGAACTGGAAGCTACATCACGGCCTGCGATCAGGGCCAGGTCACGGCGGGTTTCCGGGAACTTGGACAGTTCGCTGAACTTCGGCAGGCGGCCTTCCACTACATCGCCGAGCACCAGCTCAAAGACGTAGACGGGGCGGTCGAGGCCGAGGGTCTTGGCCAGTTCCGGGTGGATGGCGCCGAGGTAGCCGACTTCCTTGCCGTCGCGTTCGATGCGGGCGGTCTGGCCTGGGTGCAGGGCTGGGTGCTTGCCGGCGACGAAGCTGAAGTCGCTCAGGGCGCCCGAGTAGCCCAGCAGGGCTTCCACGTCGGCTTTCACGTCGAAGAAGTCGATGCCGTCACGGCCGTTGGCCCAGCCTTCGGGCAGGCGGCTGCCGGTGACGACGCCGGCGATCATCGGCTGCTGCTTGAGGTCGCCGAGCTGGCCGACGAAGCGCAGGCCGCTTTCGAACAGGCGCACGCGGTCTTGCTGGCGGTTGAGGTTGTGCTGCATCGCCTTGACCAGGCCCGGCCACAGCGAGGCGCGCATGGCGGCCATGTCGTTGGAGATCGGGTTGGCCAGCACCAGTGGCTCGACGCCAGGGGTGAACAGCTCGAACAGTTTCGGGTCGATGAAGCTGTAGGTGATGGCTTCCTGGTAGCCGCGGGCGACCAGCAGGCGACGCAGGTTCGGCAGCTCGCCGCGGGTCTCTGGCTTGCCCTTGGGCGCCAGGCGCGCCTGCGGGTAGCGGACCGGCAGGTTGTTGTAGCCGTACAGGCGGGCCAGCTCTTCGATCAGGTCGACTTCCAGGCTGATGTCGAAGCGGTGGCTTGGGACAGTTACGGTCCAGTGCCCTGCCCCATTGGCGCTGGTTTTCAGCTCCAGGGCGTTGAGCAGCTGCTCGACCTGGGCGGCGTCCATCTGCATGCCGAGCATCTGGGTGATGCGCTCGTCGCGCAGGGTGATCGGCGCGATGTTCGGCAGGTGCTGTTCGCTGACGGCTTCGACGATCGGGCCGGCTTCACCGCCGACGATCTCCAGCAGCAGCGCGGTGGCGCGCTCCATGGCTTCGCGGGCCAGTTGCGAATCGACGCCGCGCTCGTAGCGGTGCGAGGCGTCGGTGTGCAGGCCGTAGGAACGGGCCTTGCCGGCGACGGAGATCGGCTCGAAGAAGGCGCTTTCGAGGAACAGGTCGCGGGTCTTCTCGGTGTTGACGCCGCTGTGCTCGCCACCCATCACGCCGGCAATGGCCAGGGCGCGAGTGTGGTCGGCGATCACCAGGGTGTCGGCGCGCAGGGCAACTTCCTGGCCGTCCAGCAGGACCAGCTTCTCGCCCTCCTCGGCCATGCGCACGCGGATGCCGCCGTTGATTTCGGCGAGGTCGAAGGCGTGCATCGGCTGGCCGAGTTCGAGCATCACGTAGTTGGTGATGTCGACGGCGGCGTCGATGCTGCGCACGTCGCTGCGGCGCAGGCGTTCGACCATCCACAGCGGGGTCGGCTTGCTCAGGTCGACGTTGCGGATGACGCGGCCCAGGTAACGTGGGCAGGCCGCCGGGGCACTGACTTCCACCGAGCGCACTTCGTCGTGGGCAGCGGGGACAGCCGGTACTACCGGGCGGGTGACCGGCACGTCGTACAGGGCGCTGACGTCGCGGGCCAGGCCGGCCAGGGACAGGCAGTCGCCGCGGTTCGGGGTCAGGCCGATTTCGATGCTGGCGTCGTCGAGGTTCAGGTACTGGCGAATGTCCTGGCCAACCGGGGCGTCAGCGGCCAGTTCCAGCAGGCCGTCGTTCTCTTCGCTGATCTGCAGCTCAGAAGCCGAGCACAGCATGCCGAAGGACTCGACGCCGCGCAGCTTGGCTTTCTTGATCTTGAAGTCGCCCGGCAGCTCGGCGCCGATCATGGCGAACGGGATCTTGATGCCTGGGCGGGCGTTGGGGGCGCCGCAGACTACCTGGAAGGTTTCTGCGCCGTTGCTTACCTGGCACACGCGCAGTTTGTCGGCGTCCGGGTGTTGTTCGGTGGCGAGGATCTCACCCACCACGATGCCGCTGAACTGGCCGGCAGCGGGGGTCACGCTGTCGACTTCGAGGCCGGCCATGGACAGGCGGGCAACCAGTTCGTCACGGGAGACTTGCGGGTTTACCCAACCGCGCAGCCACTGTTCACTGAATTTCATGCTGTTCTCCTAGAATTTGCGTCGATTGGGCCTAGCGGAATTGCGCCAGGAACCGCAGGTCGTTGTCGAAGAACAGACGCAAATCGTTGACGCCATAGCGCAGCATGGCCAGGCGCTCGGCGCCCATGCCGAAGGCGAAGCCCTGGAATTCTTCCGGGTCGATGCCGGACATGCGCAGCACGCTCGGGTGGACCATGCCGCAGCCCATCACTTCCAGCCAGCCGGTCTGCTTGCACACGCGGCAGCCTTTGCCGGAGCACATCACGCACTGGATATCCACTTCGGCGCTCGGCTCGGTGAAGGGGAAGAACGACGGGCGGAAGCGCACGGCCAGTTCTTTCTCGAAGAACACCCGCAGGAACTCTTCGATGGTGCCCTTGAGGTCGGCAAAGTTGATATCGCGGTCGATTAGCAGGCCTTCGACCTGGTGGAACATCGGCGAATGGGTGATATCCGAGTCGCAGCGGTAGACGCGGCCCGGGCAGACAATGCGGATCGGCGGTTGGCTCGATTCCATGGTACGCACCTGCACCGGCGAGGTGTGGGTACGCAGCAGCATGTTGGCATTGAAATAGAAGGTGTCGTGCATCGCCCGGGCCGGGTGGTGGCCGGGGATGTTGAGCGCTTCGAAGTTGTGGTAGTCGTCTTCGACCTCGGGGCCTTCGGCGATGCCGTAGCCGATGTGGGTGAAGAACTGCTCGATGCGCTCGAGGGTACGGGTGATCGGGTGCAACCCGCCGGTGGTCTGGCCACGGCCTGGCAGGGTGACGTCGATGCATTCGGCGGCCAGGCGAGCGTTGAGCTCGGCCTCTTCAAAGGCGGCCTTGCGTGCGTTGAGCACGTCGGTGACGCGTTCCTTGGCGTCGTTGATCAGCGCGCCAACCTTGGGGCGCTCCTCGGCTGGCAGGTTGCCCAGGGTCTTCATCACCTGGGTCAGCTCGCCTTTCTTGCCGAGGAATTGGACCCGGATCTGTTCCAGGGTTGTGATGTCTTCAGCGCGTTCCACGACCTCAAGGGCTTGGGCAACCAGCGCGTCCAGGTTTTCCATGTACAGACTCCAGATACGAAAATAGGGGAAGAGCTTTTGAAGGCTCTTCCCCTATCGATGACGTTTTACACCCGACGGCGCAGGGCGCCGGCGGATGATTGTCGTGGGTACTTAGGCCAGAACGGCTTTAGCTTTCTCGACAATTGCAGCAAACGCCGCTTTTTCGTTCACTGCCAGGTCAGCCAGAACCTTGCGGTCGATTTCGATCGACGCTTTTTTCAGGCCAGCAATCAGACGGCTGTAGGACAGGCCGTTGGTGCGTGCACCGGCGTTGATACGAGCGATCCACAGAGCGCGGAACTGACGCTTCTTCTGGCGACGGTCGCGGTAGGCATATTGGCCAGCCTTGATGACAGCCTGCTTGGCAACACGGAATACGCGCGAACGTGCACCGTAGTAGCCTTTAGCCAGTTTCAGAATTTTCTTGTGACGCTTACGAGCGATGACGCCACGCTTTACACGAGCCATGAGTAACTTCCTCTATCTTTGACCGAAATTAACGTACGCGCAGCATGCGCTCGACTTTTGCAACGTCAGACGGGTGCAGCAAGCTGGCACCGCGCAGTTGACGCTTACGCTTGGTCGACATTTTGGTCAGGATGTGGCTTTTGAAAGCGTGCTTGTGCTTGAAGCCGGAAGCGGTTTTCAGGAAACGCTTCGCAGCACCGCTCTTGGTTTTCATTTTTGGCATGTTGGAACTCCGCATTCGATAAAATTACACATAATCATCAGGCCTGCCGTGCCCGGGAGATTACTTCTTTTTCTTGGGGGCGATGACCATCATAAGCTGGCGTCCTTCCATCTTCGGATGCTGCTCAACGGTGCCGTATTCGGCGAGGTCAGCTTCAACCCGCTTCAACAGCTCCATGCCCAGCTCCTGGTGGGCCATCTCACGGCCACGGAATCTCAGAGAGATCTTGGCCTTGTCCCCATCGGTAAGGAAACGTACCAGGTTGCGTAGTTTTACCTGGTAATCCCCATCCTCCGTCCCTGGACGAAACTTGATTTCTTTAATCTGAATCTGCTTCTGGTTCTTCTTGGCTTCGTTGGCCTGCTTCTTCTTTTCGAAGAGGTGCTTGCCGTAGTCCATGACCTTGCAGACAGGCGGTACCGCGTCTGCAGAAATCTCTACCAGATCCAGCTTCGCTTCATCAGCGATACGAAGCGCTTCATCAATCGAGACGATGCCAACCTGCTCGCCGTCAGCGCCAATTAACCGAACCTCGCGGGCCGAGATATTCTCGTTGATCGGGGCTTTCGGTACAGCACGCTTATCGTTTCTCATTTCACGCTTAATAGTCATTACTCCGATTCTTGGCGACCACGCCGGGAAACCGCCTGATTCAGCAGCTCAGCGAACTGGGCGACGGGCATGGAGCCCAGGTCAGCTCCTTCGCGAGTACGCACTGCGACGGTTTGCGTTTCGACTTCGCGATCCCCTATAACCAAAAGGTACGGGACCTTGAGCAAAGTATGCTCGCGGATTTTAAAGCCGATCTTCTCATTTCTCAAGTCCGACTTGGCACGGAAACCGCTACCGTTCAGAGATTTCTCGACCTCGAGGGCGAAATCGGCCTGCTTGTCGGTGATGTTCATGACCACTGCCTGGGTTGGCGCCAGCCAAGCCGGGAACACGCCCGCGTAGTGCTCGATGAGCATGCCGATGAAGCGCTCGAACGAACCGAGGATGGCGCGGTGCAGCATCACCGGGCGCACGCGGCTGTTGTCTTCGGCGATGTAGCTGGCGTCGAGGCGCTCGGGCAGGTTCGGGTCGTACTGCAGGGTGCCGCACTGCCAGTTACGGCCCAGGCAGTCGCGCAGGGTGAACTCGATCTTCGGGCCGTAGAACGCGCCCTCGCCCGGCTGGTATTCCCACTCAAGGCCCGAGTCGTTAAGGGCTTCGGCCAGGGCACCTTCGGCGCGGTCCCACAGCTCTTCGGAACCCACGCGCTTGGCCGGGCGAGTCGAGAGCTTCATGGCGACGTCGGTGAAACCGAAGTCCTTGTACACGTCGAGGGTCAGCTTGATGAAGTCGGCGGCTTCTTTCTTCACCTGTTCTTCGGTGCAGAAGATGTGCGCGTCGTCCTGCACGAAGCCACGCACGCGCATGATGCCGTGCAGCGCGCCGGATGGCTCGTTGCGGTGGCAAGCGCCGAACTCGGCCAGGCGCAGCGGCAGGTCGCGGTAAGACTTCAGGCCCTGGTTGAACACCTGCACGTGGCATGGGCAGTTCATCGGCTTGACCGCGTAGTCGCGGCTTTCGGAGGCCGTGGTGAACATGTTCTCGGCGTAGTTGGTCCAGTGGCCGGAACGCTCCCAGAGGATGCGATCGACGACTTGCGGGGTCTTGATTTCCGAGTAGCCGTTTTCGCGCTGGACTTTACGCATGTACTGCTCGAGTACCTGGTAGATGGTCCAGCCGTTGGCGTGCCAGAACACCATGCCCGGCGCTTCTTCCTGCAGGTGGAACAGGTCGAGCTGCTTGCCGATCTTGCGGTGGTCGCGTTTTTCGGCTTCTTCGATGCGCTGGATGTAGGCCGCCAGCTGCTTCTTGTCGGCCCAGGCGGTGCCATACACGCGCTGCAGCTGCTCGTTCTTGGCATCGCCACGCCAGTAGGCGCCGCTCAGCTTGGTCAGCTTGAAGGCTTTGAGGAAGCGGGTGTTCGGCACGTGCGGGCCGCGGCACATGTCGACGTATTCTTCGTGGTAGTACAGGCCCATGGCCTGTTCATCCGGCATGTCTTCGACCAGGCGCAGTTTGTAGTCTTCGCCACGGCTGGTGAACACGTCGATGACTTCGGCGCGCGGGGTCATCTTCTTGACCACGTCGTAATCGGTGTCGATCAGCTGCTGCATGCGCTTTTCGATCGCAGCGAGGTCGTCCGGAGTGAAGGGACGCTCGTAGGCGATGTCGTAATAGAAGCCTTCGTCGATCACCGGGCCGATCACCATCTTGGCGGTCGGGTACAGCTGCTTCACTGCGTGGCCGATCAGGTGGGCGCACGAGTGACGGATGATCTCCAGTCCCTCTGCATCTTTGGGGGTGATGATCTGCAGGGTGGCGTCGTGGTCGATCTTGTCGCAGGCATCGACGAGCTTGCCGTCGACCTTGCCGGCCAGGGTGGCCTTGGCCAGGCCGGCGCCGATCGAGGCGGCGACTTCGGCTACGGATACCGGCTGGTCGAACGTGCGTTGACTGCCATCGGGAAGAGTAATAACGGGCATGGCGCCTCCTCTCCTAGTGGTGACCCCTACCAAAGGTCACGTGGGTTGGGATGAGCCAGTACAAGATCCGCCCTGCCTTTCCCGTGGGAAAGCCTGCCTCACAGTGGCAGAGACCTTTCGGCCGGCCAGGGGCGAACCAGAGTGACTGGAGGTATAAAAAGAAATGCGGCTGCCACCGGCATACCGCAAGGGAGGCATGCTAGCACGGGGCTAGAGGGGTCGGCAGAAAATTTTGGCAAGCGTGCCTGCCAGGTGAACTTGTGCGGAAAATTTCCTATCAGACCTTCTGAAGCAACCTACTCTTGATGAGACCTTAACCCAAGGAGTATCCGGTTATGCGACTTCCCTCCCTTCTGGCCACCTGCGCCGTTAGCGCCCTGCTGCTGCCCTTGGCTGCCACTGCGGGCGACTTCCCGGCGGGCAAGGAGAAAAACTACATGGCCCAGTGCCAGGACACGGCCAAGGCGCAAGGCGTCGACGCCGCGACGGCAACCAAGCACTGCACCTGCGGCGCCCAGGCCATCAAAAAGAACTTTACCGACGAAGAGATCAAGGACCTCGACAGCTCGGACGGTGTCGACGCCAAGCTGATGCACCGTGCCCAGGCCGCCGTGCAGGCCGCCTGCAAGCCGAAATAGCTGCGCTTCATGCGACCTTGCCCCCCTTCGTTTGCGCTTTATCGACATAGTGCGAAGGTAATAGGCGCCTGATCCGCAGAATTAGACTATGATGTAGCCGGTGCCCCTGTAGCCTTGGCCGCATTGCACCTCGAAAAAAAATCATGTTTCTGGAGATTCATCCCATGTCCAATCGCCAAACCGGCACCGTCAAATGGTTCAATGATGAAAAAGGCTTCGGCTTCATCACCCCACAAGGCGGCGGCGACGACCTGTTCGTACACTTCAAGGCCATCGAAACCGACGGTTTCAAGAGCCTGAAAGAAGGTCAGACTGTTTCCTTCGTCGCCGAGCGCGGCCAGAAGGGCATGCAGGCTGCACAGGTGCGTCCGGAGTAATTCGGATAGCTATAAAAAACCCGCCACTTGTGGCGGGTTTTTTATTGGGCGCTAATTGCCCTTGCAGGCCCTGATCGCGGGGCAAGCCCGCTCCCACGCCGAGTAGAAATTGCGTAGGAGCGGGCTTGCCCCGCGATGGCGTGGATAGGGTGTAAACCTATTTCAGGACAAGATATGGCGCTTGCGCTTACAGGTCCTTGATGCTCTGCACCTGGTCCTTGTTGACGCGGTTCTGCTTGCCGTCGAGTTGCTTGAACTCGTAGAAGCCGGAATCGCGATCGAAGTGCGGGGTGTCGAGGGTCTGCAGTTCGCGGCCGTCGTTGAGGGTGATCACGCTCGGCGAGGAGCAGCCGGCCAGGGTGGCGAAGGTGCCAATCAGCAGGGCGGGCAGCAGGTACTTCTTCATGGGGTACTTCCTGGATCGGGGTTGAAAGGCGAGGGCGTGGGTTTCGCCCTCGCGGGGGGATCAGTCGATGTATTCGAATAGTTTGACGATCTTCTGCACGCCCGAGACGCCCTGCACCACGTTGGTGGCAGCGTTGGCCTCTTGCTGGGTGACCAGGCCGAGCAGATAGACGATACCGTTCTCGGTGATCACCTTGATGCGCGAGCCGGGGACGCTGGCGTCCGTCAGCATCTGGGTCTTGATCTTGGTGGTGAGCCAGGCATCGTTGTTACGCGCCAGGATCGAGGAAGGCTGGATCACCTGCAGTTCGTTGTGGACCTTCTTGACCCGCTGGACCTGGCCGGCGGTCTGCTCGGCCAGCGACTTGAGGTCGGCGCGCGGCGTCTGGCCGGCCAGCAGGACAACGCCGTTGTAGCTGCTGACGACGATATGCGAGCCCTGGTCCAGGTCTGGATTGGCCTTGGCGATGTTGACCGAAACCTTGGTCTCGATCAGCGAGTCATCGATCTTGCTGCCGATGGTGCGGGTGCCGCGGTCATCCTCGATGGGCGAGTTGCGCGCCGAGGTCAGTACCGAGCTGCAGCCTGTAATGCTCAGGCACAGGGTGAGGGCCATCAGGCCGAGGTGCTTGGGGATCATTCTTCACTCCCGAACAGTTGGCTGTCGATCAGGTCGCACAGACAGTGGATCGCCAGCAGGTGGACTTCCTGGATGCGTGCGGTGACGGTCGAGGGTACGCGGATCTCCACGTCCTCGGGCAGCAGCAGCGAGGCCATGCCGCCGCCATCGCGACCGGTCAAGGCTACGACAATCATTTCGCGGTCATGTGCGGCCTGGATCGCCTGGATCACGTTGGCCGAGTTGCCGCTGGTGGAGATCGCCAGCAAGACGTCGCCGGGCTGGCCCAGGGCGCGAATCTGCTTGGAGAACACCTCGTTGTAGCTGTAGTCGTTGGCAATCGAGGTGAGTGTCGAGCTGTCGGTGGTCAGGGCAATGGCCGGCAGGCTCGGGCGCTCGCGCTCGAAGCGGTTGAGCAGCTCCGACGAGAAATGCTGGGCGTCGCCGGCCGAGCCGCCGTTGCCGCAGGCGAGCATCTTGCCGTCGCTGAGCAGGGCGTTGACCATGACCAGGCTGGCCTGCTCGATGTGAGGTGCCAGGATGTCCATTGCCTGTTGCTTGGTGTCGATGCTGGCCTGGAACAGCCGGCGAATTCGGGATTGCATGTCCATCTGGTGACCTTAAATGGGGCGGTGGCCGGCGCGGCGCGCGCCAGGGATCCGCCCGCGAAACATAGAGCGAAAAATTCGGTACAGGTTCAGCACTCGAAGGCGTTTTTCAGCCAAAGAAGCGGTTCCCCGGCATGGCCTTGGCCCTGCAGGGCGACAACGTCGAAGCGGCAGGGTTGAGCGGCCCAGCGGGGTTCATCGAGCAGGAATAAGTTGGCGGCCAGCGCCAGTCGCTTCTGCTTGCGCCCGTCAATACTGCCGAGCGCGCCGCCGAAGTCCGCGTGTAGCCGGTAGCGGACTTCGACGAATACTACTGTATCGGCATCGAGCATGACCAGATCGAGCTCACCGCCCTTGCATCGCCAGTTGCGCGTCAGTAGCTGCAGACCTTGCCCTCGGAGGTAGTCGAGGGCAAGGTCTTCGGCGGCCTGGCCTGCGTGGCTGGGCGATGCGCCGGGCATCAGCGCGGCGTGTCCGGCAGGCGTTTGACCTGGCCGCCGGAGAACTCGGCCCATGGCAGCTGACGTTCGATACGTTGAGCCGGGTTCATGCTCAGGCTGCCAGACAGGCCTTCGACGCGGTTGTCCGGCAGTGCCTTGAGCTGGCTCAGGCGTGGCGCCAGGCTGTAGGCGTCGACGCCCATGGCGTACAGGCGGCCGAGGCTGCCGGCCGCTTGCGGCCACTGCTGCACCACCTGCTGGCGCAGGCTGTTGGTGGTGTCGAGCAGCCACGGCGTTTCGCAGAAGCGGATGCCGTTCATGTCGTTGTACTGGTTGATGTCGCCGCTGGCGCTGTACAGGTTGGACGTGGCGTACACCGGCACGTCACCGGCGTACTGGAAGTTCAGCGTCGGCTTGATCTGCTGGGCCTGTTGCGGGGTGGCGGCAAGGAAGATGAAGTCGATGTCCTGGCGGCGCGACGGCTGGGCGGCGATGTCGCTGCCGACCGTGCTTTGCAGGCTCTTGGCGCGGCCTTCGCTCTGGCGCAGCTGGAACAGGTCGGCGATCTGTTGGGCGAGGGCTACTGGCTGAGCGATGCGCTCGGCGGCCAGCAGGGTGCCGCCATTGCTTTCCCAGTCCTTGCGGAAGGCTGCCAGGACGCGGTCGCCCCATTCGCCGCGGGGTACCAGCGCTACCGCACGGACCTTGCCGTCGGCACGGGCGCGGCGGGCGACTTCACGGGCCTCGTCCTCGGCCGCAAGGCCGAACTGGAACAGTTGAGGCGGGGCCGATTGGCCAGCATCGGCGTAGTTCAGGGCCAGGGTGGTGATGGGCAGTTGCGGGTAGGCCGCGAGCTTTTTCACCAGTGGTTTTTCCAGCGGGCCTACGACCAGTTGCACGCCGGCGGCCTGGGCCTGGCGGTAGAAGTCATCGAGCGAGGTGATGCGCGAGCTGTCGAACACCTGCACGGCAGGGGCTGGCTGGCCGCCTTGCTGGGCCTGGAAGTGTGCGGCCATGAAACCGTCGCGCAGGGCGCGGGCGACGCCTGCCAGTGGCCCTTCCTGGGGCAGCAGCAGGGCGATCTTGGTCAGTGGCTGGCTGGCCAGCTCCTTGAGCTTGACCAGGGCGACCGGCAGTTGCTTGGCGGCCGGATGGTCGGGGTGTTGGCCTTTCCAGGTGTCGATCGCGGCCTGTTGCTGCTCCAGGGTGCCTGCGCGCTTCACGGCCAGGGCCAGGCTGGTCCAGCCGGCGAGCGTTTCGTTGCTGGCCGGTTGTTGCAGTTGTTCGGCTGGCAGCGAGGCAACCAGCGCCCAGATGGCGTCATTGTTGGCGCTTGCCGCCTGGCCGCTGAGCAGTGGTGTCAGCAGCACTCGCTGCTGTGCGGCGGCCAGGGCCTGGCCGTCGGCCTCGAGGGCGGCGGCGTGAACGCTGTAGGTGCGCGCCTGCTGTTGTTCCGGCAGTTCGTCGACGCGTTGCAGGCTTGGGTGGGCAAGTGCTGCCAGGGCTGCCTTGGGCTGGTTGCGGGTCATGGCCAGCTCTGCCGTCAGCGTGCTGGCGAAGACCTGCTGGGCCGGCTTGAGCGCATCCAGCGGGACCTGCTCGAGAATGCGCGCCGAGCGTGGGTAATCTTTCTGCTTGTAGGCCAGGTCGGCGGCGCTCAGTCGCAGCAGGGCTGCATCCTCGGCAGACTTGCTGGTGGCTGCCTTGTCGAGCAGCTGTTCGATGCTGGCATCCGGGGTGCGTGGCAGTTCGCCCAGGCTGGATGAGGGCGAGCTGGCGCAGGCTGCCAGCAGGGCAGCGAGGCAGAGGGCTGTGAACAGCCGCAGACAAGCGATCATGTAAAGGTCCTGTTACTCGATCAAGTTGGCCGGCAATTGTACCCAAGCAACGGGCGTGGCGCGATCATCGCCGATGATGATCCTTCACTATAGGTGGCTGCGGGCGTGAGGGGGGCGAAGTTCTTTGCGCCCTGTTGCCGGTGCTCGGGCTACAATGGCGGCTTTGATCCGGTATGCAGGTGTGCGCAGTGACTGATGTTGCAGGGGCTTCGAAATCCACGATGGGAACGCTGTATGTGGTTGCCACACCCATCGGCAACCTTGACGACATGAGTGCGCGGGCACTTAAGGTGCTCGCGAGCGTGAGCCTTATCGCGGCCGAAGACACTCGCCATTCGGTGCGTCTGCTCCAGCATTTCGGCATCGATACGCCGCTGGCGGCCTGTCATGAGCACAACGAGCGTGACGAGGGTGGGCGCTTCATCACCCGGCTGCTGGCGGGTGACGACGTGGCGCTGGTGTCCGATGCCGGTACGCCGCTGATTTCCGATCCGGGCTATCACTTGGTGCGCCAGGCCCGTGCGGCGGGTGTGCAGGTGGTGCCGGTGCCGGGGGCCTGCGCCTTGATTGCGGCATTGTCGGCCGCAGGTTTACCGTCCGATCGCTTCATTTTCGAAGGTTTCCTGCCAGCCAAGACGGCAGGGCGGCGCGCGCGATTGGAGCAGGTCAGGGAAGAGCCGCGCACTTTGATCTTCTATGAGGCGCCACATCGCATCCTGGAATGCCTGGAAGACATGGAAGCGGTGTTCGGCGGTGAGCGCCCGGCATTGCTGGCGCGTGAGATCACCAAGACGTTCGAAACGCTCAAGGGCCTGCCGCTGGCCGAGCTGCGCGCATTCGTGCAGGGCGACAGCAATCAGCAGCGTGGCGAGTGTGTAGTGCTGGTGGCCGGTTGGGTCGCGCCCGATGATGAGCAGGCGATCAGTGTCGAAGCGCAGCGCGTGCTCGACCTGCTGCTGGCGGAATTGCCGCTCAAGCGTGCGGCGGCGTTGGCGGCGGAGATTACCGGGGTGCGCAAGAACTTGCTCTATCAACTGGCGCTGGAAAAACAGCAACGCGAATGATGGCAAACTGATATTGTTTGTCGTCTCGCTTGTTCTTGAGCGCCGCTGCCGGTAACCTTGTCGGCGGAGAGTCGATCGGACAGTCGCTGCCGTCTTTTGTTCCGCAAAAGGCGGGGGAGGAAAGTCCGGGCTCCGCAGGGCAGAGTGCCAGGTAACGCCTGGGAGGCGCGAGCCTACGGAAAGTGCCACAGAAAATAACCGCCTAAGCACTTCGGTGCCGGTAAGGGTGAAAAGGTGCGGTAAGAGCGCACCGCACGGCTGGCAACAGTTCGTGGCTAGGTAAACCCCACTCGGAGCAAGACCAAATAGGGTTCCATACGGCGTGGCCCGCGTCGGAACCGGGTAGGTTGCTAGAGGCGTCCAGTGATGGCCGTCGTAGAGGAATGACTGTCCTCGACAAAACCCGGCTTACAGATCGACTCTCCACCCCCTCCTTCCTCTGCTTGTTTCGATAGCAGATGCCTCTGGTAATACCAAAAAAATCTTACTCTTAATAAATCACTTTAACTTCGAACTCTATCCACCTGAGTTCGCTTGATTTTTCCCGTCATTTTTCTTCACGAGTAATCCTCTCTCTTCCCTTTGTTGCGCTAAATCCACGTCCTGTAAGGGTTTTCCTTATGAACGTGCCTTGACGGTGTGGCGGGCGGATTCCTATAGTGTGCGCAAGTGGCAGAAAGTGGGATGAAGTGGGTTTTCTGGCGCAAAAACGCTAACATTGTGGGGAATCGCAGCCGTGTTCCGCGGAGCCAACGCCGTCAGCCTCGATGCAAAGGGCCGTCTCGCCATGCCGAGCCGGTACCGTGACGAGCTCGATTCGCGTTGCAATGGTCAATTGATCGTGACCATCGACGCGGTGGATCCCTGCCTGTGTGTTTATCCCCTCGATGAGTGGGAACAGATTGAAGCCAAGTTGCGTGCCTTGCCGTCGTTGCGTGAGGAAAACCGCCGCCTGCAGCGTTTGCTGATCGGCAATGCGGTTGACCTGGAGCTCGATGGCAGTGGGCGTTTCCTGGTACCGCCCCGTTTACGTGAATACGCCAAGCTCGACAAGAAGGCGATGCTGGTGGGGCAACTGAACAAATTCCAGTTGTGGGATGAGGATGCCTGGAACGTGGTTTCGGCAGCCGACCTTGCAGCTATTCAACAACCGGGCGCCATGCCCGATGAACTGCGTGACCTGATCCTGTGACCATAGATAGCGGCTTCAACCACATCACCGTCCTGCTCGACGAAGCTGTCGAGGCATTGGCCCTGCGCGCCGACGGTCGCTATCTGGACGGCACCTTCGGGCGTGGCGGGCACAGCCGCCTGATCCTCAGCAAGCTCGGGCCGCAGGGCCAGTTGCTGGGGTTCGACAAGGATCCTCAAGCGATTGCCACCGGGCAAGCGCTGGCGGCCGAAGACGGCCGCTTTGTCATTGTGCAGCGCAGCTTTGCCGAGCTGGGCGACGAGGTGCGCGCGCGTGGCCTGGACGGCAAGGTCAGTGGCGTATTGCTCGACCTGGGCGTGTCCTCGCCGCAGCTGGACGATCCCGAGCGTGGCTTCAGTTTCCTCAACGACGGCCCGCTGGACATGCGCATGAACCCTGACAAGGGTGTGAGCGCCGCCGAATTCATCGCCACCGCTTCAGTGGAAGAAATCGCCCGGGTATTCAAGGAATACGGTGAGGAGCGTTTCGCCGGCCGCATGGCCCGTGCGGTGGTCGAGCGTCGCGAAAAGCAACCGTTCACCCGAACCGGTGACCTGGCCGAAGTGCTCAAGGTTGCCAACCCCGCCTGGGAGAAGGGCAAGAACCCGGCCACCCGCGCGTTCCAGGGGTTGCGTATCCACGTCAACAATGAGCTGGGCGATCTGGAGGCTGGCCTCGAGGCCGCCCTGGAGTCCCTGGAGATCGGTGGTCGCCTGGTGGTTATCAGCTTCCATTCGTTGGAAGACCGCATCGTCAAGCTGTTCATGCGCAAGCTGGTCAAAGGCGAGGCCGACAATCTGCCGCGCAACCTGCCGGTGCAGCACAAAGTCTTTGAACCGAAGATCAAGCTCATCGGCAAGGCGCAGTTCGCCTCCGCCGAAGAGCTCAAGGCCAACCCGCGGTCGCGCAGCGCCGTGATGCGGGTGGCGGAGAAGCTTCGGTGAGCCGGCTGTTTGCCAAACCTTTACCAGGCGGAAGCTTCCTGATGCTTCTGCTGTTCGTGGCTGTGCTCGTTTCGGCCATTGCCGTGTCTTACAGCGCCCACTGGAACCGCCAACTGCTCAACACCCTGTACGGCGAGTTGAACGAGCGCGACAAGGCTCAGGCCGAATGGGGCCGCCTGATTCTGGAGCAGAGCACCTGGACCGCCCACAGCCGTATCGAGAACCTCGCCAGCGAGCAACTGAAGATGCGTGTGCCGGCCGCTGACGAAGTGCGGATGGTGGCGCCATGATGAAGCTCGAAGGTGCACTCTATCCCTGGCGCTTCCGTGTGGTCATCGGCCTGTTGGCGTTGATGGCCGGTGCCATCTGCTGGCGCATCATCGACCTGCAGGTGGTCGACCGCGACTTCCTCAAAGGCCAGGGCGATGCCCGCAGCCTGCGCCATATTCCTATCCCGGCGCACCGCGGCCTGATCACCGACCGTAACGGCGAGCCCCTGGCGGTCAGTACGCCGGTCACCACCTTGTGGGCCAACCCCAAGGAAATGCAGGTTGCCAAGGACCGTTGGCCGCAACTGGCTGCAGCGCTTGGGCAGAACCCCCAGCAATTGACCGAGCGCCTCACCCAGCAGGCCAGCAAGGAATTCATCTACCTGGTCCGCGGCCTGACCCCGGAGCAGGGTCAGCATGTGCTCGACCTGAAAGTGCCTGGTGTCTACGGCCTTGAAGAATTCCGCCGCTTCTACCCGGCAGGCGACGTCACCGCCCATATGGTCGGCTTCACCGACCTCGACGACCACGGTCGCGAAGGGGTGGAGCTGGCCTATGACGAATGGCTCGCCGGGGTGCCCGGCAAGCGGCAGGTGATCAAGGACCGACGCGGCCGGCTGATCAAGGATATCCAGGTAACCAAGAACGCCAAGGCCGGAAAGACCTTGGCGTTGTCGATTGACCTGCGCCTGCAGTACCTGGCCACCCGTGAGCTGCGCAACGCCATCGCCGAGCAGGAAGCCAAGGCCGGCAGCCTGGTGATCATGGACGTCAAGACCGGTGAAGTGCTGGCCATGGTCAACCAGCCAACCTACAACCCGAACAACCGCCGCAGCATGTTCCCGGCGGCCATGCGCAACCGGGCGATCATCGACGTGTTCGAGCCGGGCTCGACGGTCAAGCCGATCTCGATGAGCGCCGCGTTGCAGAGCGGTCGCTGGAAGCCCACCGACAAGGTCGAGGTGTACCCGGGCAGCCTGCAGATCGGCCGCTACACCATCAAGGACGTGTCCAAGAGCGAAGGCCCGATCCTCGACCTCACCGGCATCCTGATCAACTCCAGTAACGTGGGCATGAGCAAGATCGCCTTCGATATCGGCGGCGAGGCCATCTACCGGGTGATGTCCCAGGTGGGGCTTGGTCAATACACCGGCCTGGGCTTCCCGGGTGAACGCGTCGGCAACCTGCCCAACCACCGCGAGTGGCGCAAGGCCGAGACCGCGACCCTGTCGTATGGCTACGGTGTATCGGTGACCGCGCTGCAGCTGGTGCATGCCTACGCGGCTCTGGCCAACGACGGCAAGATGGTGCCGCTGTCGATCCTCAAGGTCGACAAGGCGCCGGAAGCCGTGCAGGCGATCCCCAAGGAAACCGCCGAGACCGTGCAGGCCATGCTGCAGCAGGTGATCGAAGCGCCGCGCGGGGTGTTCCGTGCGCAGGTGCCGTTCTATCACGTGGGTGGCAAGTCGGGTACCGCCCGTAAAGCCACGGTCGGCTCCAAGGGCTACACCGAGAACGCCTACCGTTCGCTGTTCGCCGGTTTCGGCCCGATGAGCGACCCGCGCTACGCCATCGTCGTGGTCATCGACGAGCCGAGCAAAGGCGGCTACTTCGGTGGCCTGGTATCGGCGCCGGTATTCAGCAAGGTCATGTCCGGCACCCTGCGCCTGATGAACGTGCCGCCGGACAACCTGCCGCCGGCCACCGAACAACAGCAAGTCAGTGCAGTACCCGCCAAGGGAGGGCGTGGATGATGACGATGCCATTGAGCAAGCTATTCGCCAACGCCAGCCGCGACCCGTTGATCCGGGAACTGACCCTGGACAGCCGTGCCGTTCGCCCGGGCGACCTGTTCCTCGCTGTGCCCGGCGCCAAGGTCGATGGCCGTGACCATATCGCCGATGCCCTTGCCCGTGGCGCCGCCGCGGTGGCCTACGAAGAGCAAGGTGCCAGCGTACTGCCGATCACCGACGCGCCGCTGATCCCGGTCAAGGGTTTGATCGGCCAGCTGTCGCAGATTGCCGGACGCTTCTATGGCGAGCCGAGCCGCCAGCTGAACCTGGTGGGCGTCACCGGCACCAATGGCAAGACCAGTGTCACCCAGCTGCTGGCCCAGGCCCTCGATGCCCTCGGCCAGCGTTGCGGCCTGATCGGCACCTTGGGTACCGGCTTCTATGGCGAGCTGCAGAGTGGTCGTTTGACCACCCCGGATCCGATTGCCGTGCAGGCGACGCTCAACGACCTGAAGAAGGGCGGCGCCAAGGCCGTGGCCATGGAAGTGTCCTCCCATGCCCTGGAGCAGGGGCGCGTCGCTGCGCTGGAATTCGACATCGCGGTGATGACCAACCTGTCTCGCGACCACCTCGACTACCACGGCAGCATGGAGGCCTACGAGGCCGCCAAGGCCAAGCTGTTCGCCTGGCCGAGCCTGCGTTGCCAGGTGGTCAACCTGGACGATGCGTTTGGCCGCCGCCTGGCGGATGACTTTGCCCGCCGCCCCAGCAGCGATCATAGCGAGACCCGGCTGCTCAGCTATAGCCTGGAAAACCCGGACGCCTCGCTGTTCTGCCGTGAGGCCAGCTTCAATGACGATGGCGTGCGCGCCACCCTGGTCACCGCCCAGGGCGAGCGCACCCTGCGCAGTCAACTGCTGGGTCGCTTCAACCTGAGCAACATGCTCGCCGCCGTGGCAGCGCTGCTGGCGCTGGATTATTCGCTGGACGAGATTCTCAAGGTCACCCCGCAACTGCAGGGCCCGGTGGGCCGCATGCAGCGCTTGGGTGGCGGCGACAAACCCTTGGTGGTGGTCGATTACGCGCACACCCCAGATGCGCTGGAAAAAGTCCTCGAAGCCTTGCGCCCGCACGCCCACGGCCAGTTGCTGTGCCTGTTCGGCTGTGGCGGCGACCGCGATCGCGGCAAGCGCCCGCTGATGGCCGAAGTGGCCGAGCGCCTGGCCGACCGCGTGCTGGTTACCGACGACAACCCGCGCACTGAAGATCCGCAGCGGATCTTCGACGATATTCGCCCCGGTTTCGCCCAGCCCGCCAGTGTCGAGTTCGTCGCCGGCCGCGGCGAGGCGATCGCCCACCTGATCGCTACCGCCAGCGCCAACGACGTGATCGTCCTGGCCGGCAAGGGGCACGAGGATTACCAGGAGATCAATGGCGAGCGCCATGATTTCTCCGACCTGGTCGAGGCCGAGAAGGCACTGGCCGCCTGGGAGGCTCCACATGCTTAAGCCCATGACCCTCAGCCAGCTGACCACAGCACTGAGTGCGCGCGTGGTCGGTAGCGACGCCAGCTTCACCGGCGTCAGCATCGACAGCCGTAGCGTGGCTGCCGGTCAACTGTTCGTCGCGCTCACCGGGCCGCGTTTCGATGGCCACGACTACTTGGCTGACGTGAAGGCCAAGGGGGCGGTCGCGGCCCTGGTCGAGCGGGAAATCGTCGATGTCGACCTGCCGCAGTTGCTGGTCGCCGACTGCCGTGTGGCCCTCGGCCAGCTCGGTGCGCTGAACCGTGCCGGCTACGACAAACCCGTGGTCGCCATCACCGGCTCGAGTGGCAAGACCACCGTCAAGGAAATGCTCGCCGCGATCCTGCGTACCCAGGGCCTGGTCCATGCCACCCGTGGCAACCTGAACAACGACCTCGGCGCGCCGCTGACGCTGCTGGAGATCGCCCCCGAGCACAGCGCCGCCGTGATCGAGCTGGGCGCTTCGCGCATTGGCGAGATCCGCTACACCGTCGGCCTCACCCAGCCGCAGGTGGTGATCATCAACAACGCCGGCACTGCCCATGTGGGCGAGTTCGGCGGCCCGGAGAAAATCGTCGAGGCCAAGGGCGAGATCCTCGAAGGCCTGGGCGAGGGCGGTACCGCCATTCTCAACCTGGCCGACAAAGCCTTCGAAATCTGGCGCAAGCGTGCCGGCGCGCATCGCATCCTGAGCTTCGCCCTGGATAACCCGCAGGCTGACTTTTACGCCAGCGGCATCGGCCGTGATGCCCGTGGCTGCCCGTCGTTCACCCTGCATGGGCCTGATGGCAGCGTGCCGGTGCAGTTGAACCTGCTCGGCACCCACAACGTCAGCAATGCCCTGGCCGCCGCCGCCGCCGCCCATGCCGTTGGTCTGAGCCTGAGCGGTATCAAAGCCGGCCTCGAGGCCGTGCAACCGGTCAAGGGCCGCACCGTGGCGCAAATCGCGCCGAACGGTGTGCGGGTGATCGATGACAGCTACAACGCAAATCCCACCTCGATGTGTGCGGCCATTGATATACTCGCCGGCTTTTCCGGGCGCACCGTTCTGGTGCTCGGGGATATCGGCGAACTGGGGCAATGGGCCGAGGAAGGCCATCGCCAGGTAGGTGACTACGCCCGCGGCAAGGTCGATGCGCTTTACGCAGTGGGCACCAACATGGCCCATGCGGTTAAGGCTTTCGGCGCCAATGGCCGCCATTTCGCTACACAAGCTGAGCTGATCGATGCCGTCCGCGTCGAGACCGCCAGCGACACCACTATCTTGATCAAGGGCTCGCGCAGCGCTGCGATGGAAAACGTCGTGGCTGCACTGTGCGAAACCGGCGGGGAGAAACATTAATGCTGCTGCTGTTGGCTGAGTATCTGCAACAGTTCTACAAGGGCTTCGCGGTCTTCCAGTACCTCTCGCTGCGCGGGATCCTGGGTGTACTGACCGCGCTGACCCTGGCCCTGTGCCTGGGCCCGTGGATGATCCGTACCTTGCAGATCCGCCAGATCGGTCAGGCCGTGCGTAACGACGGCCCGCAATCGCACCTGTCCAAGTCCGGCACCCCGACCATGGGCGGTGCGCTGATTCTTTCCGCCATCGCCATCAGCACCCTGCTGTGGGCCGACCTGACCAACCGCTACGTCTGGGTGGTACTGATCGTCACCCTGGCGTTCGGCGCCATCGGTTGGGTCGACGACTACCGCAAGGTGATCGAGAAGAACTCGCGCGGCCTGCCAAGCCGCTGGAAGTATTTCTGGCAGTCGGTATTCGGCCTGGCTGCGGCGATCTTCCTCTACAAGACCGCGCCGACCAGCGTCGAGACCACGCTGATCATCCCGATGCTCAAGGACCTCACCATCCCGCTGGGTGCCGGCTTCATCGTGCTCACCTACTTCGTGATCGTCGGTTCGAGCAACGCGGTCAACCTGACCGACGGCCTCGATGGCCTGGCGATCATGCCGACGGTGATGGTCGGCGGCGCCCTGGGCATCTTCTGCTACCTGTCGGGCAACGTGAAGTTCGCCGAATACCTGCTGATCCCTTACGTCCCGGGTTCGGGCGAGCTGATCGTGTTCTGCGGCGCGCTGATCGGTGCCGGCCTGGGCTTCCTGTGGTTCAACACCTACCCGGCCCAGGTGTTCATGGGCGACGTCGGCGCACTGGCGCTGGGCGCCGCACTGGGCACCATCGCCGTGATCGTCCGCCAGGAAATCGTGCTGTTCATCATGGGCGGTGTGTTCGTGATGGAAACCCTGTCGGTGGTGATCCAGGTCGCGTCCTTCAAGTTGACCGGCAAGCGCGTGTTCCGCATGGCGCCGATCCACCACCACTTTGAACTCAAGGGCTGGCCCGAGCCACGGGTGATCGTCCGCTTCTGGATCATCACCGTGATTCTGGTGCTGATCGGCCTTGCCACCCTGAAACTGAGGTAAACGAGCGTGTCACTGATCGCTTCCGACCAATTCCGCATCGTTGTCGGCCTCGGCAAGAGCGGCATGTCCCTGGTTCGCTTCCTGGCGAGCCGGGGCATTGCCTTTGCGGTCGCCGACACCCGCGAGCAACCGCCGGAACTGGACACCCTGCGCCGTGATTACCCGCAGGTGGAAGTGCGCTGTGGCGAGCTGGACGTGGACTTCCTGTGCCGCGCCAGCACGCTGTACGTGAGCCCCGGCCTGGCCCTGGCCACCCCGGCGCTGCAGCAGGCGGCGGCACGTGGCGTGACCCTGTCCGGTGACATCGAGCTGTTCGCCCGTTACGCCAAGGCGCCGATCGTGGCCATCAGCGGCTCCAACGCCAAGAGCACGGTCACCACCCTGGTCGGTGAAATGGCCGCCAAGGCAGGCAAACGCGTGGCGGTCGGCGGCAACCTCGGCACGCCGGCGCTGGACCTGCTCGATGACAGCGTGGAGCTCTACGTGCTCGAGCTGTCGAGCTTCCAGCTGGAAACCACCGACCAGCTCAATGCCGAAGTGGCCACGGTACTGAACATCAGCGAAGACCACATGGACCGCTATAGCGGCCTGCCGGCCTATCACCTGGCCAAGCACCGGATCTTCCGCGGCGCCCGCCAGGTGGTGGTGAACCGCCAGGACGCGCTGAGCCGGCCATTGCCGGTGGAAGGCCTGCCGTGCTGGACCTTCGGCCTCAATACTCCGGACTTCAAGGCCTTTGGCCTGCGCGAAGTCGACGGCGAAAAATACCTGGCCTTCGAATTCCAGACGCTCATGCCGGTGCGCGAGCTGAAGATTCGCGGTGCCCACAACCAGAGCAACGCCCTGGCTGCCCTGGCCCTCGGCCATGCCGCCGGGCTGCCGTTCGCGCCCATGCTCGAAGCCCTGCGCGAATTCAAGGGCCTGGCCCATCGCTGCCAGTGGATCCGCGAGCGCAACGGCGTGAACTGGTACGACGATTCCAAGGCCACCAACGTCGGTGCCGCACTGGCTGCCATCGAAGGCCTGGGCGCCGATATCGAAGGCAAGCTGGTACTGATTGCCGGCGGTGACGGCAAAGGTGCCGACTTCGCCGCCCTGCGCGCGCCGGTGGCACAACACTGCCGCGCGGTGGTGCTGCTGGGCCGCGATGCCGAGCGCCTGGCGCAAACCCTGGGCGATGACGTGCCGCAGGTGCGGGTGAAAACCCTCGACGAAGCAGTGCAGCGCTGTGCCGAACTGGCCCAGCCAGGCGATGCCGTGCTGCTGTCACCGGCCTGCGCCAGCCTCGACATGTTCAAGAACTTCGAAGAACGCGGGCGCCTGTTCGCCCAGGCGGCGGAGGGGCTGGCATGATCTTCGGCATCCTCAAGCCGTACCCGTCGCCGCTGATCAGCGGCCGTGGCATCGACCTCGACTTCCCGCTGCTGGCCGGTTGCCTGGCGCTGCTCGGCCTGGGCCTGGTGATGATCACCTCGGCGTCCTCGGAAGTGGCCGCGGTGCAGTCGGGCAACCCGCTCTATCACATGTTCCGCCACCTGGTGTATGTCGTCCTCGGCCTGGGTGCCGGGGTGATGACCATGATGGTGCCGATCGCCACCTGGCAGCGCATGGGCTTCATGATGCTGATCTGCGCCTTCGGCCTGCTGGTGATGGTGCTGGTGCCCGGTATCGGCCGCGAAGTGAACGGTTCGATGCGCTGGATCGGCTTCAGCTTCTTCAACGTCCAGCCGTCCGAGATCGCCAAAGTCTTCGTGGTCATCTACCTGGCCGGCTACCTGGTGCGCCGGCAGACCGAAGTGCGCGAAACCTGGATGGGCTTCTTCAAGCCGTTCATCGTGCTGCTGCCGATGGCCGTCCTGCTGCTGATGGAGCCGGACTTCGGCGCCACCGTGGTGATGATGGGCGCCGCTGCGGCCATGTTGTTCCTCGGCGGGGTGGGGTTGTTCCGCTTCTCGCTGATGGTGGTGCTGGCGGTGGTGTCGGTGGTGGTCCTGGTCCAGGCCCAGCCGTACCGGATGGCGCGCTTGATCACCTTTACCGACCCCTGGTCCGACCAATTCGGCTCCGGCTACCAGCTTACCCAGGCGCTGATCGCCTTCGGCCGCGGCGAGTGGCTGGGCGTGGGCCTGGGCAACAGCGTGCAGAAGCAGTTCTACCTGCCCGAAGCGCACACCGACTTCGTGTTCTCGGTGCTGGCCGAAGAGCTGGGCGTGGTCGGCTCGCTGCTGACCGTCGCGCTGTTCGTGTTCGTCACGGTGCGCGCCCTGTACATCGGCCTGTGGGCCGAGAAGGCCAAGCAGTTCTTCGCCGCCTACATGGCGTTCGGCCTGGCCTTCCTGTGGATCGGCCAGTTCCTGATCAACATCGGCGTGAACGTCGGCCTGCTGCCGACCAAGGGCCTGACGCTGCCGTTCCTCAGCTACGGGGGCAGTTCGCTGGTGATCTGCTGCGCCTGCGTAGGCTTGTTATTACGCATCGAGTGGGAGAGCCGCACCCACCTGGGCAGCGAGGAACACGAGTTCAACGAACACGACTTTGCCGAGGAGACCAGTCATGGCCGCTGACGGCAAGAACGTATTGATCATGGCCGGCGGTACCGGCGGCCATGTGTTCCCGGCATTGGCCTGTGCCCGCGAGTTCCAGGCCCGTGGCTACAGCGTGCACTGGCTGGGCACCCCGCGCGGCATCGAGAACGAACTGGTGCCCCAGGCCGGCTTGGCGTTGCACCTGATCCAGGTCAGCGGCCTGCGCGGCAAAGGCAAGCTGTCGCTGCTCAAGGCGCCGTTCACCCTGGTCAAGGCCGTGCTGCAGGCACGGCGCATTATCCGTGAGCTCAAGCCGGTCTGCGTGATCGGCTTCGGCGGCTACGTGACTGGCCCAGGCGGTGTGGCCGCGCGGCTGTGCGGCGTGCCCCTGGTGATCCACGAACAGAACGCCCGCGCCGGTACCGCCAATCGTCTGCTCGTGCCGCTGTCGGCGCGGGTCTGCGAGGCGTTCCCGGGCACCTTTGCCGCCAGCGACAAGCTGCGTACCACCGGCAATCCGGTGCGTGCCGAACTGTTCATGGATGCGCAGCGCGCACCCTTGGCCGATCGCCGCGCGCGCCTGTTGGTCATGGGCGGCAGCCTGGGTGCGGAACCATTGAACAAATTGTTGCCTAAGGCCCTGTCCGAGGTGCCCGCGAACCTGCGGCCCGAGGTGTTCCACCAGGCCGGCAAGCACCATGCGCCGATCACTGCCGAGCGTTACCAGGAGGCGGGGGTCGAAGCGCAGGTAGAACCGTTCATCAAGGACATGGCCCACGCCTATGGCTGGGCCGACATGGTGGTCTGCCGGGCCGGTGCCCTGACCGTCAGCGAACTCGCGGCGGCAGGCCTGCCTTCGATGCTGGTGCCCTTGCCCCACGCCATCGACGACCACCAGACCCACAACGCCCACTATCTGGCTCGTGAAGGCGCCGCCTTCCTGATGCCGCAAGCGACAACTGGCGCAGCGCAGCTCGCTGAACGCCTGAACGAGGTGCTGATGCAACCCGAGAAACTCAACACCATGGCCGGCACCGCGCGTCGCCTGGCCAAACCTGCCGCAACCAGCACCGTGGTCGATATCTGCCTGGAGGTGGCCCATGGTTGAAAGCCAGAAAGCCATGCCGCAGCCCAAGATGGGCCGTATCCGCCGTATCCACTTCGTCGGTATCGGCGGCGTGGGCATGTGCGGTATTGCCGAAGTGCTGCTGAACCTGGGCTATGAAGTGTCCGGTTCCGACCTCAAGACCTCGCCGGTCACCGAGCGCCTGGAATCGTTCGGCGCCGAGATCTTCGTCGGCCACCGCGCCGAGAACGCCGCCAGCGCCGATGTGCTGGTGGTGTCCAGCGCGATCAACCCGGCCAACCCGGAAGTCGCCACGGCGCTCGAACGTCGCATCCCGGTGGTGCCGCGTGCCGAAATGCTCGCCGAACTGATGCGCTATCGCCACGGTATCGCCGTGGCCGGCACCCACGGCAAGACCACCACCACCAGCCTGCTGGCCTCGGTGTTCGCCGCCGGTGGCCTGGACCCGACCTTCGTCATCGGTGGCCGGCTGACCGCCGCCGGCACCAATGCGCAGCTGGGCACCAGCCGCTACCTGATCGCCGAAGCCGACGAAAGCGATGCCAGCTTCCTGCACCTGCAGCCGATGGTCGCTGTGGTCACCAACATCGACGCCGACCACATGGCGACCTACGAAGGCGACTTCAACAAGCTGAAGAAGACCTTCGTCGAGTTCCTGCATAACCTGCCGTTCTACGGCCTGGCCGTGATGTGCCTGGACGACCCGGTGGTGCGCGAGATCCTGCCGCAGGTCAAGCGCCCGACGGTTACCTACGGCTTCAGCGAAGAGGCCGACATCCGCGCCATCAACGTGCGCCAGCAGGGCATGCAGACCCACTTCACCGTGCTGCGCCGCGACTGCGAGCCGCTCGAGGTGTCGGTGAACATGCCGGGCAACCACAACGTGCTCAACGCCCTGGCCACCATCGCCATCGCCACTGACGAAGGCATCAGCGACGAGGCCATCGTCCAGGGCCTGTCCGGCTTCCAGGGCGTCGGCCGACGCTTCCAGGTGTACGGCGAGCTGCCAGTCGAAGGCGGCAGCGTGATGCTGGTCGACGATTACGGCCACCATCCGACCGAAGTCGCCGCGGTGATCAAGGCCGTGCGCGGCGGCTGGCCAAGCCGCCGCCTGGTGATTGTCTACCAGCCGCACCGCTACAGCCGTACCCGCGACCTGTACGACGACTTCGTGCAGGTGCTGGGCGATGCCAACGTGCTGCTGCTGATGGAGGTCTACCCGGCCGGCGAAGAGCCGATCCCGGGCGCCGACAGCCGCCAGCTGTGCCACAGCATCCGCCAGCGCGGCAAGCTCGACCCGATCTACATCGAACGTGGCGCCGAGCTGGCGCCGCTGGTGCAGCCGCTGCTGCGCGCCGGCGACATCCTGATCTGCCAGGGTGCCGGTGACGTCGGCGGGCTGGCCCCGCAACTGATGAAAAGCCCGCTGTTCGCTGGCGCCAAGCAGGAGAAGTCGAAATGACCAGCGCCTACGACACGCTGCATTCCACCCTCGACGTCAAAGCCTTCGGCCGCGTCGCCGTGCTGTACGGCGGCAAGAGCGCCGAGCGCGCGGTGTCGCTCAAGTCCGGCGCCGCAGTGATCGAAGCGCTGACCAGCGCGGGTGTCGACGTGGTCGGCATCGACGTGGGCGATGACCTGCTGGCGCGCCTGCAGAACGAGAAGATCGACCGTGCCTTCATCATCCTCCACGGTCGTGGCGGTGAAGACGGCAGCATGCAAGGCCTGCTCGAGTGCCTGGGTATTCCCTACACCGGCAGCGGCATCCTCGCTTCGGCCCTGGCCATGGACAAGCTGCGCACCAAGCAGGTGTGGCAGAGCCTGGGCATTCCAACCCCGCGCCACGCCGTGCTGGCCAGTGAGCAGGATTGTGTTGCCGCCAGTGCGGAACTGGGCTTCCCGCTGATCGTCAAACCTGCCCATGAAGGTTCGAGCATCGGCATGGCCAAGGTGAACAGCGAGCAGGAACTGATCGCCGCCTGGCAAGACGCCGCCAAATACGATTCGCAAGTCCTGGTCGAGCAATGGATTCACGGCCCGGAGTTCACCATCGCCGTGCTGCGTGGCCAGGTGCTGCCGCCGATCGCGCTGGGCACCCCGCACGTGTTCTACGACTACGACGCCAAGTACATCGCCAATGACACCCAGTACCGCATCCCGTGCGGCCTGGACAGCGTCAAGGAACAAGAGCTGATCGACCTGACCGCACGTGCCTGCGATGCCATCGGCATCGAAGGCTGGGGCCGGCTGGACGTGATGCAGGACGAGCAGGGCCGGTTCTGGCTGCTCGAAGTCAACACCGCACCTGGCATGACCGATCATAGCCTGGTGCCCATGGCGGCCCGCGCGGCCGGCCTGGACTTCCAGCAACTGGTGCTGGCGATCCTGGCCGACAGCGTAGCGACGCGAGGTTAACAGCCATGCAAGGCGCGATGATACGTCAGCAGCAACCCGTCCCCGGCCGCAGCAAGCCGGTGCCGCGTGGTGCCAGCCGACTGGTGGCCGACGAGCCCGTATCGGCGCGCCTGCCCCGTCCCAACTTCGGCGGCCTCAAGCGCCTGTTGTGGCCGGTGCTGCTGGTGGCTGCAGGCTTCGGCGCCTATGAAGGCGCCATCCGCCTGATGCCGTATGCCGACCGGCCGATCACCAAGATCGCCGTGCAGGGCGACCTCAGCTACATCAGCCAGCAGGCGGTGCAGCAGCGTATCGCGCCCTACGTGGCGGCGAGCTTCTTCACCGTCGACCTGACGGCCATGCGCGTCGAGCTGGAACAGATGCCGTGGATCGCCCACGCCGAAGTGCGCAGGGTCTGGCCGGACGAAGTGGTGATCCGCCTGGAAGAACAGTTGCCGGTGGCGCGCTGGGGTGACGAGGCCCTGCTCAACAACCAGGGCCAGGCCTTCACCCCGCGTGAGCTGGCCAACTACGAGCATCTGCCGCAGCTGTTCGGGCCGCAGCGGGCTCAGCAACAAGTCATGCAGCAGTATCAGGTATTGAGCCAGATGCTGCGCCCCATGGGCTTTTCCATCGCTCGCCTGGAGCTGCGCGAGCGAGGCAGCTGGTTCCTGACCACTGGCGCGGGCAGCGCCGGACCAGGCATCGAACTGCTGTTGGGGCGCGACCATCTGGTGGAGAAAATGCGCCGTTTCATTGCCATTTACGACAAAACGCTTAAAGACCAGATCACCACTATTGCCCGCATCGATCTGCGTTACGCCAACGGTCTGGCCGTTGGTTGGCGGGAACCGATTGCACCGACGACGGCCCAACCCGCCGTTGCGAAGAATTAGAGAGAGGCAGGACCATGGCAAACGCGCATAGCGGCAAAATGATCGTCGGGCTGGACATCGGCACCTCCAAGGTGGTGGCGCTGGTGGGTGAAGTCGGCGAAGACGGCACCCTGGAAATCGTCGGTATCGGTACTCACCCGTCCCGCGGCCTGAAGAAGGGCGTGGTGGTGAACATCGAGTCCACCGTGCAGTCGATCCAGCGCGCCGTGGAAGAGGCCCAGCTGATGGCCGGTTGCCGCATTCACTCGGCGTTCGTCGGCGTGGCCGGCAACCACATCCGCAGCCTGAACTCCCACGGCATCGTCGCCATCCGCGATCGCGAAGTCAGCACCGCCGACCTTGAGCGCGTGCTCGACGCGGCCCAGGCCGTGGCGATTCCGGCCGACCAGCGCGTGCTGCACACCCTGCCGCAGGACTACGTGATCGACAACCAGGAAGGCGTGCGCGAGCCACTGGGCATGTCCGGCGTGCGTCTGGAGGCCAAGGTCCACGTGGTCACCTGCGCGGTCAACGCCGCGCAGAACATCGAGAAGTGCGTGCGCCGCTGCGGCCTGGAAATCGACGACATCATCCTCGAGCAGCTGGCCTCGGCGTACTCGGTGCTGACCGACGACGAGAAAGAGCTGGGCGTGTGCCTGGTGGACATCGGTGGCGGCACCACCGACATCGCCATCTTCACCGAAGGCGCGATCCGCCACACCGCGGTGATCCCGATCGCCGGCGACCAGGTCACCAACGACATTGCCATGGCCCTGCGCACCCCCACGCAGTACGCCGAGGAAATCAAGATCCGCTATGCCTGCGCCCTGGCCAAACTGGCTGGCGCCGGCGAGACCATCAAGGTGCCGAGCGTGGGCGACCGTCCACCGCGCGAGCTGTCGCGCCAGGCCCTGGCCGAGGTCGTCGAGCCCCGTTACGACGAGCTCTTCACCCTGATCCAGGCCGAGCTGCGCCGTAGCGGCTACGAGGACCTGGTGCCGGCCGGCATCGTCCTCACCGGCGGTACCGCGAAGATGGAAGGCGCCGTGGAACTGGCCGAGGAAATCTTCCACATGCCGGTACGCCTGGGCGTGCCGCATAGCGTTCGGGGGCTGAGCGACGTGGTGCGCAACCCGATCTATTCCACCGGCGTGGGCCTGCTCACCTACGGGCTGCAGAAGCAGTCCGAGGACCTGTCCCTGACCGGTATCAGCAACAGCAGCAACAACAGCTATGGCGATGAACCGAAGGCTCCGGTGCTTGAACGACTCAAGCGTTGGGTCCAGGGCAACTTCTAAGTTTCAAAGCAGTAGTGGTAGGCGCAACAACTAGAGAACTGTAAGGAGAGGGAAAATGTTCGAGCTCGTAGACAACGTCCCGCAAAGCCCGGTCATCAAGGTGATCGGTGTGGGCGGTGGCGGCGGCAACGCCGTCAACCACATGGTCAAAAGCAACATTGAAGGCGTCGAGTTCATCTGCGCCAACACGGATGCCCAGGCGCTGAAAAACATCGGCGCGCGCACCATTCTGCAACTGGGTACCGGCGTGACCAAGGGCCTGGGTGCAGGTGCCAACCCGGAAGTCGGCCGTCAGGCCGCGCTGGAAGACCGTGAGCGCATCGCCGAAGTGCTGCAGGGCACCAACATGGTGTTCATCACCACCGGCATGGGTGGCGGTACCGGTACCGGTGCTGCGCCGATCATCGCCGAAGTGGCCAAGGAAATGGGCATCCTCACCGTTGCGGTGGTGACCCGTCCGTTCCCGTTCGAAGGCCGCAAGCGCATGCAGATCGCCGACGAAGGCATCCGCATGCTGGCTGACAGCGTCGACTCGCTGATCACCATCCCCAACGAGAAGCTGCTGACCATCCTGGGCAAGGATGCCAGCCTGCTGTCCGCCTTCGCCAAGGCCGACGACGTGCTGGCCGGCGCCGTGCGCGGTATCTCCGACATCATCAAGCGCCCTGGCATGATCAACGTCGACTTTGCCGACGTGCGCACCGTGATGAGCGAAATGGGCATGGCCATGATGGGTACCGGTTGCGCCAGCGGCCCGAACCGCGCCCGTGAAGCCACCGAGGCGGCGATCCGCAACCCGCTGCTCGAAGACGTCAACCTGCAGGGCGCCCGCGGCATCCTGGTGAACATCACCGCCGGCCCGGACCTGTCGCTGGGCGAGTACTCCGACGTGGGTAGCATCATCGAAGCCTTCGCCTCCGACCACGCCATGGTCAAGGTGGGTACCGTGATCGATCCGGACATGCGCGACGAACTGCACGTGACCGTGGTCGCCACTGGCCTGGGTGCGCGCATCGAGAAGCCGGTCAAGGTGGTCGACAACACCCTGCAGACCGCTCAGCAGGTTTACGAGTCCTCCAACCCGGCCCCGGTTCGCCAGGAGCAGCCAGCGGTGAACTACCGTGACCTGGAGCGTCCGACCGTGATGCGCAACCAGGCCCATGCAGGTGCCGCGGCGGCCGCTAAACTCAACCCACAGGACGATCTGGACTACCTGGATATCCCTGCGTTCCTGCGTCGTCAGGCCGATTGATGGAATTTATCAGGGGTATAAGGGTGATTGGTGTTCAGCAAAGGCCGGGTCTGTTATCATCCCCAGCCTTTGTTGATACCTGTTCGCATTATTTGCGCTGAAGCGGCCAATGCCATGATTAGACAACGCACCCTGAAGAATACCATCCGTGCCACGGGCGTCGGCCTGCACTCCGGGGAGAAGGTCTACCTGACCCTCAAGCCTGCGCCTGTCGACACCGGCATCGTCTTCCGCCGCGCCGACCTCGACCCTGTGGTCGAAATCCCGGCGCGCGCGGCCAACGTCGGCGAGACCACCATGTCTACGACGCTGGTCAACGGTGACGTCAAAGTCGATACGGTCGAGCACCTGCTCTCCGCCATGGCGGGCCTGGGCATCGATAACGCCTACGTCGAGCTCTCCGCCTCGGAAGTGCCGATCATGGATGGCAGCGCCGGACCTTTCGTATTCCTGATCCAATCGGCCGGCCTGGAAGAACAGGACGCACCGAAGAAGTTCATTCGCATCCTGCGCGAAGTGACAGTGGAAGAGGGCGACAAGCGCGCCACTTTCCTGCCGTTCGACGGGTTCAAGGTGAGCTTCGAGATCGACTTCGATCACCCGGTCCTCAAGGGCCAGACCCAGAGCGCGTCTGTAGACTTCTCCAGCACCTCGTTCGTGAAGGAAGTCAGCCGCGCCCGGACCTTCGGGTTCATGCGTGACATCGAGTACCTGCGCAAGCACAACCTTGCGCTGGGCGGCAGTGTCGAGAACGCCATCGTGGTCGATGAGACCGGCGTCCTCAACGAAGACGGCCTTCGCTCCGAAGACGAATTCGTCAAGCACAAGATTCTCGATGCCATCGGCGACCTTTATCTGCTGGGCAACAGCCTGATCGGCGAGTTCAAGGGCTACAAGTCCGGTCACTCGTTGAACAACCAGCTGCTGCGCAAGCTGATTACTGAAACCGACGCCTGGGAAGTGGTGTTCTTCGAAGATGCCAGCACGGCACCGATCTCGTACATGCGCCCTGTTGCGGCTGTGTAAGTTCGAACACTCTCTAGTTGTTGATCAAGGCCACCTTCGGGTGGCCTTTTTTATTTTTCTTCCAGTCGCTGCACGGCTCCTGCAGGCCTCGCGGTCAGCTCGGGCGTTTTCAGTCTTTGTTCTGGGCGTGCGCGGCCAGTCGTTCCAGTGCGGCCTTGAGCCTCGGGTCGCTGATGCCTTCGGCTGAGCAGCGGATACTTTCGGCGGCATTCTCCGACAGCTCCGGTCCCTGTCCCTTGCGTTTGGCCGACACCAGCGGCGGCTGCACCTTGAACAGGATCCGCGTCAGGTTGGCAAAGGCTTCCAGCGCCAGCAATTGACGCTGCAGGCGCTTCTGCTGGTAGCGCAGGCGGGTGGCCCAGTGGCCGTCGGTGACCACCAGCAGCAAGGTGCCCTCTTTCCACGACGCCACATGGCAATGCTCGCGGGCGGCCGGTTGCAACTGGCTTTCCAGCAGACGCTGCAGATGTTCCAGGCGCTCGGCCTGGTTGAGCAACAGGCGCAGTGGCCGGGCCTTGCGCAGCAGGTCGGCGGGCGGGCGGGCGGGGGAGGGTTTGTAGGCCATGGGGGCACGCGAAGGGTTGCAAGAGCGGCAGTCTAACAGTTGCGGCCTCATCGCGGGGCAAGCCCGCTCCCACGCGTCACCGTGGGAGCGGGCTTGCCCCGCGATAGCGTTCGATCAGGCAGTGGCAGTCAATTATTGATGCAAGTCATTCTCGATACGTTTCATCTTCCGCCACCTTGAACTTGGCAAAAAAGCCCTTATGTTAGGCAGGCCCCATACATACGCTGTGCCAGTATCGTGGAAATCCACCACTTTCCTCACAATCGTTTCCGGGTAGAATGCTCGTTCGCATGCGGCCTCTGGGCTGCACGGGCGACTCATGGGGCCGCCCTCCATCCCTACGTGTGGAAGATCCTGCCGATATGTTTGCGCCTTTGTTAAAGAAACTTTTTGGAAGCAAGAACGAGCGCGAGATCAAACGCCTGCTCAAGACGGTGAGCACCGTCAATGCCTTCGAAGAGAAGATGGTGGCCCTCTCCGACGAACAGCTGCGGGGCAAGACCGCAGAGTTCAAAGAGCGCCTGGCCAAAGGCGAAACCCTCGACCAGTTGTTGCCTGAAGCCTTCGCCGTGGCCCGTGAGGCCGGCAAGCGCGTGATGGGCATGCGTCACTTCGACGTTCAGCTGATCGGCGGTATGACCCTGCACGAAGGCATGATCGCAGAAATGCGTACCGGTGAAGGCAAGACCTTGGTCGGTACCCTGGCCGTTTATCTCAACGCGCTGTCCGGCAAGGGTGTGCACGTGGTCACGGTCAACGACTACCTGGCCCGCCGCGACGCCAACTGGATGCGCCCGCTGTACGAATTCCTCGGCCTGACCGTGGGTATCGTTTCGGCATTCCAGCCGCCGGAAGAAAAACGCGCCGCCTACGCCGCCGATATCACCTACGGCACCAACAACGAATTCGGCTTCGACTACCTGCGCGACAACATGGCGTTCAGCGTCGACGAGAAGTTCCAGCGTGAGCTGAACTTCGCCGTGATCGACGAAGTCGACTCCATCCTCATCGACGAAGCGCGTACCCCGCTGATCATCTCCGGTCAGGCCGAAGACAGCTCCAAGCTGTACATCGAGATCAACCGCCTGATCCCGCGCCTCACCCAGCACATCGAGGAAGTCGAAGGCCAGGTGACCCAAGAGGGCCACTACAGCATCGACGAGAAGAGCCGCCAGGTTGAACTCAACGAGGCCGGCCACCAGTTCATCGAGGACATGCTCACCCAGTCCGGCCTGCTGGCCGAGGGCGAGAGCCTGTACTCCGCGCATAACCTGGGCCTCTTGACCCACGTCTACGCCGGCCTGCGCGCGCACAAGCTGTTCCACCGCAACGTCGAGTACATCGTCCAGGAAGGCCAGATCCTCCTGATCGACGAGCACACCGGCCGTACCATGCCGGGCCGTCGCCTGTCCGAAGGCCTGCACCAGGCCATCGAAGCGAAGGAAAACCTGAACATCCAGGCCGAAAGCCAGACCCTGGCCTCGACCACCTTCCAGAACTACTTCCGCCTCTACACCAAGCTGTCCGGCATGACCGGTACCGCTGACACCGAAGCGTTCGAGTTCGCCCAGATCTACGCCCTCAACGTGATGGTCATCCCACCGAACAAGCCGTTGGCCCGTAAGGACTTCAACGACCTGGTGTACCTGACCGCCGATGAGAAGTACGCCGCGATCATCGCCGACATCAAGGAAAGCATGGCCCAGGGCCGCCCTGTGCTGGTCGGTACCGCGACCATCGAAACCTCCGAGCACATGTCCAACCTGCTCAAGAAGGAAGGTATCGATCACAAGGTCCTGAACGCCAAGTACCACGAAAAAGAAGCCGAGATCATCGCCCAAGCCGGTGCCCCGGGTGCGCTGACCATCGCCACCAACATGGCCGGCCGTGGTACCGACATCCTGCTCGGCGGTAACTGGGAGGCCGAAGTCGCCGCCCTGGAAAACCCGAGCGCCGAGCAGATCGCCAAGATCAAGGCCGACTGGCAGAAGCGTCACCAGCAGGTCCTGGAAGCCGGTGGCCTGCACGTGATCGCCTCCGAGCGCCACGAATCGCGCCGTATCGACAACCAGCTGCGTGGCCGTGCCGGCCGTCAGGGCGACGCCGGCTCCAGCCGCTTCTACCTGTCGCTCGAAGACAGCCTGATGCGCATCTTCGCCTCCGACCGGGTGAAGAACTTCATGAAGGCCTTGGGCATGCAGTCCGGTGAAGCCATCGAGCACCGCATGGTCACCAACGCCATCGAAAAGGCCCAGCGCAAGGTCGAAGGCCGCAACTTCGATATTCGTAAGCAACTGCTCGAATACGACGACGTGGCCAACGAACAGCGCAAGGTGATCTACCACATGCGCAACAGCCTGCTGGCCGCCGAAAACATCGGCGACACCATCGCCGAATTCCGCCAGGAAGTGCTCGATGCCACCATCAGCCAGCACATTCCGCCGCAGTCGCTGCCTGAGCAGTGGGACGTTGCCGGCCTCGAGGCTTCGCTGGCCAGCGATTTCGCGATCAAGCTGCCGATCCAGCAGTGGCTGGACGAGGACGATCATCTCTACGAGGAAACCCTTCGCGAGAAGTTGATCACCGAGATCACCAGCGCCTACAACGAGAAAGAGGACCAGGCTGGCGAAGACGCGCTGCGTACCTTCGAGAAGCAGATCCTGTTGCGTGTCCTGGACGACCTGTGGAAAGACCACCTGTCGACCATGGACCACCTGCGTCACGGCATTCACCTGCGCGGTTATGCGCAGAAGAACCCGAAGCAGGAGTACAAGCGCGAGTCGTTCACCCTGTTCCAGGAACTGCTCGACTCGATCAAGCGCGACACTATCCGCGTGCTGTCGCACGTTCAGGTACGCCGCGAAGACCCGGTCGAAGAAGAAGCCCGCCTGCGCCGCGAAGCCGAGGAGCTGGCCAGCCGCATGCAGTTCCAGCACGCTGCCGCCCCTGGCCTGGAAAGCGAGCAACATGCTGAAGAAGGCGCCGAAGTCGCCGTGGCCGCCGCGCCTGTGCGCAACGACCTCAAGCTGGGCCGCAACGAGCCGTGCTGGTGTGGTTCGGGCAAGAAATTCAAGCACTGCCATGGTCAGATCGAGTGATCTGATCTCACCATTGGCTTGAGATCCCGGGGCTGCGTCGCAGCCCATCGCGACACAAGGCCGCTCCTACAGGAATCGCAACAACCCTGTAGGAGCGGCCTTGTGCCGCGAAAGGGCCGCACAACGGCCCCAATTCCCCACGTATTTTCTAGGAGCGCTCTAATGGCTGTTGGTCTTGGTCCTTTGCCCACCCTGCACCCGGTTCCCGGTTTCGAACTCGGCATCGCCTCGGCGGGCATCAAGCGCCCTGGGCGCAAGGATGTGGTGGTGATGCGCTGTGCCGAAGGCTCCAGCGTTGCTGGCGTGTTCACCCTCAACGCGTTCTGCGCCGCACCGGTGATCCTCTCCAAGCAGCGCGTGCAGGGCACCGTGCGCTACCTGCTGACCAACACCGGCAATGCCAACGCCGGCACCGGCGCCCCAGGCCTGGCGGCCGCCGAGCGCACTTGCGCCAAACTGGCCGAACTGACCGGCGTGCCTGCCGAGTCGGTACTGCCGTTCTCCACCGGCGTGATCGGTGAGCCGCTGCCGGTCGAGAAGATCGAAGGCGCGTTGCAGGCAGCCCTCGACAACCTGTCCGAGAACCACTGGGCCGAAGCCGCTACCGGCATCATGACCACCGACACCCTGCCCAAGGGGGCCAGCCGCCAGTTCCAATTCGACGGCAAGACCATCACCGTCACCGGTATCAGCAAAGGCGCCGGCATGATCCGCCCGAACATGGCCACCATGCTCGGCTACATCGCCACCGACGCCAAGGTCGCACCGCAGGTACTCAAGGACCTGATGCTCGACGGTGCCAACAAGTCGTTCAACCGCATCACCATCGACGGCGACACCTCGACCAACGACTGCTGCATGCTGATCGCCACCGGCAAGGCCGACGTGCCGGAAGTGACCGAAGCCCGCGGCGAACTGTTCGAGGCGCTGAAAAAGGCCGTGTTCGAAGTGTGCATGGACGTGGCCCAGGCCATCGTGCGTGACGGCGAAGGCGCCACCAAGTTCGTCACCGTGCAAGTCAATGGCGGCGGCAACCACCAGGAATGCCTGGACGTCGGCTACGCTGTGGCCCACTCGCCGCTGATCAAGACCGCGCTGTTCGCCTCCGACCCGAACTGGGGCCGCATCCTTGCTGCCGTAGGTCGTGCCGGTGTGCCAGAGCTGGATGTCAGCCTGATCGACGTGTACCTCGACAACGTGTGCATCGCCAGCCAGGGCGGTCGCAGCCCGAGCTACACCGAGGCGCAGGGTTCGGCAGTGATGGCCCAGGAAGAGATCACCATCCGCATCGAGCTGGGCCGTGGCCAGTGCAGCGAAACCATCTGGACCACCGACCTGTCCCACGAATACGTGAAGATCAACGCCGAATACCGCACCTGATCCGCCCCATCGAGTGGCAAGCCCGCTCCCACGCTAGTTACCCACTCTAGCGTGGGAGCGGGCTTGCCCCGCGATGCTCCCTCTGCCATGCAACATGGAGCCGCCCCATGAGCTATCACCTGATCATCGGCGACAAGCTGTATTCCTCCTGGTCGCTGCGCGGCGCCCTGGCCCTCGAACTGGCCGGCGTCCCCTACGAAGAAACCCTGATCAAACTCAATCAGCCCGATACCCGTCAGCGCATTCTCGCGTTCTCGGCCACCGGCAAGGTGCCGCTGCTCAAGACCGGGCACGGCGTGATCGCCGATTCCCTGGCCATCGCCGAGTACCTCAACGAGCAGCACCCCGAGGCCAGGCTCTGGCCCGAAGACGTTGCCGCCCGTGCCCAGGCGCGTTCGGCCTGCGCGCAGATGCACAGCGGCTTCTTCGCCCTGCGCGGTACCATGCCGTTCGACCTGGCCCGTGATCAGGCGCTGGATGAGCTGCCACTGGACGTGCAGGTCGATATCGACCGCATGGTCGCCTTGTGGAGCGAATGCCGCGTGGTGGCCAAGGACAATGGTCCGTTCCTGTTTGGCCGCCCGACCCTGGCCGATGCGTTCTTCGCCCCGGTGGCCGTGCGCCTGCGCACCTACCGCGTTGAAGTGCCAGCCGAAGCGGCTGCCTACATCGAGACCATTTACCAATGGCCAGCCTTCCAGGCCTGGCAGAAAGCTGGCCTGGCGGAGCGTGAAGGGTGAAACGGATTCATGTAGTGGCAGCGGTCATTCGTGGCGCCGACGGGCGCATTCTCATCGCCCGCCGTGCCGACACCCAGCACCAGGGCGGCCTGTGGGAGTTTCCCGGCGGCAAGCTGGAGGATGGCGAGGGCGTCGAGGCGGCGCTGGCCCGTGAGCTGCGTGAAGAGCTGGGTATCGAGGTCAGCCGTTCGCGGCCACTGATCAAGGTCAGCCACGACTACCCGGACAAGCAGGTGCTGCTGGACGTGCGCGAGGTGGATGCCTTCACCGGCGAGCCCCATGGCGCGGAAGGCCAGCCGTTGGCCTGGGTGGCGCCACGCGACCTGGGCCAGTACGACTTCCCGGAAGCCAACAAGCCGATCGTCGCCGCCGCGCGCCTGCCGGATCAGTACCTGATCACGCCGGACGAGCTGGAGGTGCCGGAGCTGCTCAAGGGCATCCAGAAGGCCGTGGCCAGTGGGATCAAGCTGATCCAGCTGCGTGCCCCGGACATGTACGACCCCAAGTACCGTGACGTTGCCGTGGATGCGGTCGGCCTGTGCGCCGGCAAGGCACAGCTGATGCTCAAGGGGCCGTTGGAGTGGCTGGGCGACTTCCCGGCGGCAGGTTGGCATCTGACTGCGGCGCAGCTGCGCAAGTACGCCGCCAAGGGCCGACCGTTCCCGGAGAACCGCTGGCTGGCGGCGTCCTGCCACAGCGCCGAAGAGCTGGCGCTGGCCGAGCAGATGGGCGTGGATTTCGTCACCCTGTCGCCGGTGCAGGCAACCCAGACCCATCCGGATGCCACACCGCTCGGTTGGGATGAGGCGCAGCGCTTGATTGGCACGGTCAGTCGCCCGGTGTTCCTGTTGGGTGGGGTCGGGCCGGGTGAGCGGGAGCAGGCATGGGATGCCGGTGCTCAGGGCGTAGCGGGGATTCGGGCGTTCTGGCCTCAGATCTGAGTGCGCTGGCAATCGCGGGGCAAGTCGGGGCGCCGAACCGCCGCTCCCACGCTAGTTACACACTCTAGCGTGGGAGCGGGCTTGCCCCGCGATGCTTTTCAGGCCGGCTTTGTGGCTGCCTGCCACAGCACTTCGGCTACACCCTGCCGCCGCCCGATGATCCGCGCTGCGACGAACAGCAGATCGGAAAGCCGGTTGATATACGCCAACCCCACGCCCTCCAACGGCTCCACCGCATTCAACTGCTGACACCGCCGCTCCGCCGCCCGCGCCTGGCTGCGGCACACATGCGCCTGGGCCACCAGCGTCGAACCGCCCGGCAAGATGAAGTTCTTCAACGGCCCCACTTCGTCGTTCCAGTGATCGATGGCCGCTTCGAGGCGCTCGACCTCGGCAGCGTTCAATGCCTGATAACTGGGCATGGCCAGTTCGCCCCCCAGGTCGAACAAGCGGTGCTGACACGGCGCCAGCACCTCGACCAGCTCATCCAGCCCGGCCTCCGCCAATCCTGCCAGCAACACCCCAAGCTGGCTGTTGAGGCTGTCCACCTCGCCGATCGCCTCGATCCGCGGATGGTCCTTGGGCACCCGGCGGCCATCGCCCAGGCCGGTTTCACCCTTGTCGCCGGTGCGGGTGTAGATCTTCGACAGGCGATAGCCCATATCACGTCTCCGTTTTGCTGGTGGCCGGCAGGCCGAGGGGCAGGCGCAGGGTGAAGCAGGTGCCCTGGCCGGGCGTGGAGTGCACTTCCATCTGCCCTTTGTGGTTGTTGGTAATGATGAAGTACGAGACCGACAGCCCAAGGCCGGTGCCCTGGCCGATCTCCTTGGTGGTGAAGAACGGCTCGAAGGTGCGCTTGCGCACGGCCTCGGGCATGCCCACGCCATTGTCCTCCACCTGGATTTCCGCCCAGGGCGGGTTAAGCCGGGTGCGCAGGGTGATGCGCCCCGGCTCGCTGGGCTGCGGGCGCTGGTGGATGGCTTGGGCGGCGTTCTTCAGCAGGTTGAGCAGTACCTGCTCCAGCTCGTTGGCGGTGCCGGGCACAGCGCCGAGCTGCGGGTCGAACTGGCGGACGATGGCCTGGCCCTTGAAGTCGAAGCCGATGGCCAGGTCGAAGTCGTTGCCGGCGATCTCCACCGCCTGGTCGATCAGCGCCGGCAGGTCGCAAGGCGCCAGCTGACGGTTGCTGAGGCGGCTGAAACTGAGCATGTGGGTGACGATCTTCGCCGCCCGGGCACCGGCCTGCTGAATGCCGTCGAGCAGTTGCGGCACTTCGCGGCTGTCCAGGTAGCGGTTGACGGCCGGCAGGTCCAGGCCCAGCTCGGTGGCCTGTTCCAGGTTGCGCGGCAGCTCCGGCGACAGGCGCCGGCGGATGTTCTGCACGTTGTGCAGGATCGCCCCCAGCGGGTTGTTGATCTCATGGGCCATGCCTGCCGCCAGGCCACCGACCGAGAGCATCTTCTCCGACTGCACCATCATTTCTTCCAGCGACAGGCGCTGGGTGATGTCGTCGATACGGATCACCACGCCACGGCCGCCGCCGCCGGTCAGTGGGTAGAAGGTCAGGGCGTAGTGGCGCAGGTCATCGCCCTTGGGCCAGGTGACCCGCTCGATCTTCGCCACCCGGTGCTTCTCGACGCTTTCCTTGAGCTGCGGCAAGAACGGCTTGAGCGGCGTGAAGGCAAGGAAGATCGGCTGGTTCAGCGCTTCGTCCAGCGGCGTGCCGGAAAGCACCGTGGCTTCGTGGTTCCACTGGGTGACGTAGAGCTGCTCGTCGAGGGCGATCAGCGCCGAGGGCATGGAGTCGATGATGCTGTTGAGGTAGTTCTGGAAGCCTGTGAGTTTCTTTTCGATCTTGCTGCGCACCTGGACTTCCAGCTCCAGCTTGCGGTTGGTGTGGCGGGTTTCTTCCGCCAGGCCCTGGGCCTGGTCGTAGGCCTGCTGGAATTCGTCGCGGGCACCCTTGAGCTGCTGCTCGCGGGCTTCGATGCGCGACAGCATGGTGTTGAAGGCATCGGCCAGGCTGCCGATCTCGTCATCGTTGCCGCGCTGGGCCCGCAGGGCGTAGCTCTCTTCCCGGGTGACCTGGCGCGACAGTTCTTCGAGGTTGTTGATCGGCAGGGTGATCAAGCGCTTGATCTGCCGGGCGATGACCAGCCATAGCAGGATGCTGAATACCAGGATCGCCAGGCTGGCGGAGAGGGTGCCGGTGTAGAACGCCATCGGCAGCTCGCTGCTGGCCACCAGCAGCAGGTGCGCGGGCGGGTTGGCGTTGCGCGGCAGGCGGATCAGCTGGGTACTGCGAAACTCCATCAGGCGCCAGCCGTCGATGTTGCGATAACGCTTGGGCAGGGTGAGGGCGTCGCCGTGCTGGAGCTGGGCGAGCATCTGCCCATCGCCACCGTAGATGGCCGCCGCGCGCAACGGCGAGTAGCTGTCGAGCTCCTTGAGCAGGGCGCTGGCGGTCTCCGGGGAGTCGCCGGCCCGGGAGGACAACTGCGGGTTGGACACCAGCTTGCCGATGGTCTGCAGCGCCTGGGGCGCCATGCTTTCCTGGGTGATCCAGTAGGCGGCGCTGATGAACGCCAGGTTGGCGACCAGCAATATGGTGACCAGCAGCACCAGCAGGGCCGCCAGCAGTTTCTGCCCGACCGGGAGGTTTTCCAGGCGTTGGCGCAGGCTCATGAGTCAGGGGGTATCCATGTCCGGTGGATGGGCCAGTCAGTCGCTGGGCAGGCCGCGGGCCTTCAGGCTATCGACCAGGCGCCGTTGCAGGTGTTCCAGCTGCGGCACGCTTGCCCCGTGGCGGGCGGCGACGCGACAGGCGTGGCCCAGCAGGTAATGGACCTCGGTGCGCCGGCCATGACGCACGTCCTGGTACATGGAAGAGTAGTTGGCGGCGGTGGCGAGGATCACCCGTTGCACTTCTTCCGTCAGGTCGTTGGCGGCCTCGGGCTGGCCGCAGCGCAGCAGCAGGTTGGCCAGCTCGTCGCACAGCTGGTCGACTTCGGTCAGGTGCCCGAGCAGCCCGCCGTTCTGGCAGTCGTGCAGCACCGTCAAGGGGTTGATGGCGCAGTTGAGCGCCAGTTTGCGCCACAGCCGCGAGAGGATGTCGAGGCTCCACTGGGCAGGAATGCCGGCGTCGTGGAGGTCGTCGAACCACTCCGGCACGGCGGGGTTGAGCGGGTTGCCCAGCCAGTTGAAACCATGGCCGGCGAAGCGCACCTGCCAGTCCGCTTCGCGGAACGCGCCCTCGGTGCTGGAGGCGAAGATGCAACGGGCATGGGGCACCTGGTCGGCCACTTCATCCTGGCTGCCCAGGCCGTTCTGCAGTAGCACCAGCTCGGCACCTTCGGCCAGCCGCGGGGCCAGGCGTGCCACGGCGGGGGCCGCGTCATAGGCCTTGCAGGCCACCAGCAAGCGGTGGATTGGGCCGGGGGCATCGTGGGTTTCGCCGGGGATCGCGTAGAGGCTGCTGCGGTCCTGTTCGACCAGGGTCAGCCCGCCGACGGCCTGGTAGGCCGCCAGGCGCTGCTGGTCGCGCAGGATCAGGCGGACCGCCTTGCCGGCGCGGGCCAGGCGGCAGGCCCAGAGGCTGCCGAGGCTACCGGCGCCGAGAATATGCCAGGTGCTGCTCATCTGCGTTTCGCAACCCGTTATAATGAGCCCGCATTTTAACCCCCTAACCCCGACGCGCTCCATCTTCAAGCTGAGCGCGCTGTTTTTTTATGGAGAACCCCCATGCCTTCGTTCGACGTGGTATCGGAACTGGACAAGCACGAAGTCACCAACGCGGTGGACAACGCGGTGAAGGAACTGGACCGCCGCTATGACCTCAAGGGCAAGGGCACCATCGAGTTCAAGGACAAGGAGCAGACCGTGCTGCTGACCGCCGAAGCCGAGTTCCAGCTCGAGGCGATGGTCGAAATCCTGCGTCTGGCCCTGGTCAAGCGCAAGATCGACGTCAAGTGCCTTGAAGTGAAGGACGCCTATCCGTCCGGCAAGGAGATGAAGCAGGAAGCCAAGTTCCGCGAAGGCATCGACAAGGACCTGGCGAAAAAGATCGTTGCCCACATCAAGGACGCCAAGCTCAAGGTCCAGGCTTCGATCCAGGGCGAGCAGGTACGCGTCACCGGCAAGAAGCGCGACGACCTGCAGGAGGCGATCGCTGCGTTGCGCGCCAAGGAGTTCGACATGCCGCTGCAGTTCAACAACTTCCGCGACTGATCGGGACAGGGCAGGAACCTTGATGGCTCAATGATGTCCATCGGTTCCTGCGGTCGCTGAATGCTGTGCGGCCCGTTTCAATATGTTTTTTGCCGCTTGGCATCAGGAGTGGATAACGATGGATTTGAATGCAGAGGTCGACCAGCTGGTTCGCCAGTCACAGACTTGGCTACCGCTGATCATGGAATACGGCAGCCGCCTGCTGCTGGCCTTGCTGACGCTGGCGATTGGCTGGTGGATCATCAGCCGGGTCAGCGAGCGGCTGGGCAAACTGGTTGGCCTGAAGGCCGACGCGGCGTTGCAGGGCTTTATCAGCACCCTGGCCAACATCGTGCTGAAAGTGCTGTTGATGGTCAGCGTGGCGTCGATGATCGGCATCGAGACCACCTCGTTCGTCGCCGCCATCGGTGCCGCCGGCCTGGCCATCGGCCTGGCCTTGCAGGGCAGCCTGGCGAACTTCGCCGGGGGTGTGCTGATCCTGATGTTCCGCCCGTTCCGCATCGGCGACTGGATCGAAGCCCAGGGCGTCGCCGGCACCGTGGACAGCATCCAGATCTTCCACACCGTGCTGCGTACCGGTGACAACAAGACGGTGATCATGCCCAACGGCAGCCTGTCCAACGGCATCATCACCAACACCAACCGTCAGCCGACCCGCAAGGTGGTGTTCGACGTGGGTGTCGATTATGACGCCGACCTGCAGAAGGCCCGCAATGTGCTGCTGGAGCTGGCCCAGGACCCGCGTGTGCTGCAGGATCCGGCGCCGCAGGCGGTGGTGTCGACCCTGGGTGACAGTTCGATCACCGTGTCGCTGCGCATCTGGACCAAGACTGCCGACTACTGGGACGTGATGTTCATGCTCAACGAGCATGCCCGTGACCGGCTCAAGGCCGAAGGGATCGACATTCCCTTTCCGCAGCGGGTGATTCGTGTGGTGCAGGAGACTGCCCTGCAATAAGCCTGCTTTGACAGTCGGGGCCGCTGCGCGCCCCTTCGCGGGTAAACCCGCTCCCACAGGGCTCACGCTTGACCTGTGGGAGCGGGTTTACCCGCGAAGGGACGCAAAGCGGCCCCGGCTTTTTCTGATCCTTACACTTGCTCACAGCAATCCACCGCCATTTCTGGCATATAGCCTGACCCCACCCGTGCACACCTGATACCGATCATGAAACCACTGCTGTACATCACCCCCTTGCGAGCCTTGCTGTTCGGCCTGACCCTGGCGCTGTTCGAGCTGCTGACCTACCTGGCCAGCGATGCCGTCATGCCCGCCATGCCGGTCGTGGTCGGCGACCTGGACGCCAGCCCGGAATTCATCCCCCACGCCCTCAACCTGTACCTGCTGGGCGGGGTGGTGCTGCAATGGCTGATCGGCCCGCTCGCCGACCGTTACGGCCGGCGCCCGCTGCTGCTGACGGGCTGCCTGTTCTTCGGCGTGGCCTGCCTGGCGACGTTCTGGGTGCATGACATCGGCCTGTTCAACCTGCTGCGCCTGTTGCAAGGCATCGGCCTGGGCTTCGTGGTCACGGTCAGCTACCCGGCCCTCAACGAGGCGTTCAGCGAGGCCGACGCGGTGCGCATGATGGCGTTGCTGGCCAACATTGCACTGCTGTCGCCGCTGCTCGGGCCGCTGGTGGGCACCTTGATGTTGCAGTGGCTGGACTGGCGCTGGCTGTTCGTGGCGTTCGCCGTCGGCGCGGTGCTGTGCTGGCTGCTGCTGTACCGCTTGATGCCGGAAACCCTGGGGGTGGAACGCCGCGACGGCTCACGCCTGCCGTTCACGCCGATCCACCTGCTGCCGCTGTTGGCCGGCTATGGCCAGTTGCTGGCCAACCGCCGGTTTGTCGCGGGCAGCGCGGCGCTGGGCCTGGTCGGGTTGCCCCTGATCGGCTGGATCGGCCTGTCGCCGGTGCTGCTGATCCACGACGAAGGCCTGAGCACGATGGAATACGCGCTGTGGCAGTTGCCGGTGTTCGCCGGGCTGATCCTCGGCAACCTGATCATCAACCGCATCGCAGACCGTTACCCGCTGCCGGCACTGGTGCGCGGGGCCCTTTGGCCTTACCTGGCGGGCCTGTCGTTGATGGTCGCGGCGACCTGGTACTGGCCGACAGTGACCAGCGTGGTCGCTGGCATGTCGCTGTACGCGCTGGGGCTGGGTGTGGCCAACGCCGTGCTGTACCGCATGACGCTGTTCGCCAGCGAGCAGAGCAAGGGGCTGGTGTCGGCGATGCTGGGGATGATCACCATCGCCTTGCTGGGGCTGGGGGGCGCAGTGTTGGCGATGCTCGGAGCAGGTGCCAGTCTGATGCATTTCGCCGTGGCGGCAGGCATTGCAGGGGCGCTGGCGCTGTGGCCGTTGTGGTTCGTTGTGGGCAGGCGCTCCGGGGAAGGGGCCGTGGCGCGGTAGAAACATCGCGGGGCAAGCCCGCTCCCACGCATACTGGCTTAGGGCGTGGGAGCGGGCTTGCCCCGCGATGAGGCCCTTGAAGGCTTAGTTCTGTTCAGCTGCCGGGCTCTCCACCGGCACCGGCTTTCCCCGACCGGCTTCCTGCCGCCACTGCAAGGCGATCAGGATCAAGGTCGGCACGCCCAGCAGGGCGGTGATCAGGAAGAAGTCGTGGTAGCCGAACTTCTCCACCATTACCCCCGAATAGCCGCCGATCAGGCGCGGCAGCAGCAGCATGATCGAGCTGAGCAGGGCATATTGCGTGGCCGAGAACTTCAGGTTGGTCAGGCTCGACAGGTAGGCGACGAAGGCCGAGGTGGCCAGGCCCGAGCTGAAGTTGTCCAGCGAGATGGTCACCACCAGCATTTCCAGGTTCGGCCCCATGTCGGCCAGCATCAGGAACAGGATGTTGGTCGCCGCCGACGCCGCGCCGCCGATGAACAGGATCGGCAGGATGCCGAAGCGCACGATCAGCAGGCCGCCGGCACCGGCACCGACCAGAGTCATGATCAGGCCGAAGATCTTGCTGACGCTGGCGATCTGGTCCTTGGTGAAGCCCATGTCGATATAGAACACGTTGGCCATCACTCCCATCACCGTGTCGGACATGCGGTAGGTGGCGATCAACCCGAGCAGCAACAGGGCCTGCCAGCGGTAGCGGCTGATGAAGTCGTTGACCGGGGTGAGCACCGGGGCCAGGCCGCGACGACCGAGGGACGACAGGCACGCCCAGCTCAGCAGTGCATAGAGCAGCAGGCGCAGGAAGGCGCGGTCTTCGAGCAGCAGGTCGAGCGGGGTGGCGTCGCCGAACAGCACGCTGGCCCAGTCGGTGTTGAACATCTGGGTGAAGCTGGCGGGTACTGATACCAGCAGGATGATCAGTACGAACACCGATGCCAACTGGTGCATCAGCCCGTAGCGCGCCGCCGACAGCTGGGTGCGCAGCGGAACTGGGGGTTCACGCATGATCAGCGTGGTAAACACCGCCGGCAGCATCAGCACGCCGAACAGCACGTAGGTGCCGGTCCAGGCTTGATGCAGGTAGCTGAAACCGGTAGAGCCGAACCACTCGGCGAAGAACAGTGCGCCGGCCGTGGCCAGCAGGGCGGCGACCCGGTAGCCGGCCATGTAGCTGGCGGCCAAAGCAGCCTGGCGCTGGTCGTCGGCGATTTCCAGGCGATAGGCATCGACGGCGATGTCCTGGGTAGCCGAGGCAAAAGCCACCAGCACGGCCAGCGCAACCAGCCACGACAGGTGTTTCTGCGGGTCGCAGAAGCCCATGCCGACCAGGCCCAGCACCACCAGCACCTGCGACAGCAGCAACCACGAACGGCGCCGGCCCATGCCGCCGAGCAGCGGCAGGCGCCATTGGTCGAGCAGGGGCGACCACACCCACTTGAAGGCATACGCCAGGCCGATCAGGCTGGCGTAACCGATGGTTTCGCGCGCCACACCCGCCTCGCGCAACCAGACCGACAGGGTCGAGAACACCAGCATGTACGGCAGGCCGGCGGCGAATCCGAGCAGCAGAAGTACCAAGGTTGACGGGCTGGCATAGGCAGCGAGCGCAGCGCGCCAGGTTTTACGGGGCATGGGCCAACATCTGCCTCAAGTTTGCGAAAACAAAGCGCGCACTCTAACCGCTGTGCTCCATCGGGCGCCAGCCATGGCGCGCCATATCCACACGATTATTGGCTACATTCACGCCTTCTGCGCGCAGACGGGCACGCTGTTCGTCGCCGGATGGGGTGCCCAGGGCCAGGCTCAGGCGCCCCCCCGCGCCGAGCACCCGGTGCCACGGCAGGCGGGTGTCCGCGGGCAGTTGCCCGAGGGTGCGGCCAACCCAGCGTGCCGCGCGGCCGAGGCCCGCCAGCTCGGCGAGCTGGCCGTAGCTGACCACCTTGCCCGGCGGTACCTGGCCGAGCACCGAATACAGAGCCATTCGTCGGGCTTCGGCATCTTCCGGTGGGGGAGCAGAGGTGGCAGACATCAGAGCCCCCCTGGCCTGTAGATGAAACCGGACGGATGGCAACGGCAAACAAGAGTGGAACTCATCGGCATGGTCTGGGTCTGTCCTTGCTCATGGCGTGGGCATCTGGATAATGCCCGGCTTTTTTCGGCAAATCGAATCCGTAGTCCACTTATGTTCTCAAGAATTCTGCTCTGCTTCTTCGCTGTTTCGCTTTGCACCTCGGCCTTGGCCGATACCGTGTGGATGAAGAACGGCGATCGACTCAGTGGCAAGATCACCGTCTTCGACGGCGGCAAGTTGCTGCTGGAGACCTCATACGGTGGTTCGATCGCCCTGGACTGGAAACAGGTGAAGACCCTTGAGAGCGACCAGGAACTGCTGGTCAAGCAGGACGCCTACAGCGGCGAGAAGGCCAAGTCGCTCAAGGCTGCTGAACCGGGCAAGGTAACCTTGGCCAACGGTGATGCACCCAAGACCGTGGAGCTTGCCAGCATCGAGCAGATCATGAAGCCCCGCCCGCTGGTCGAGGACTTCCTGTGGAAAGGCAATGTCGACGTGGCGCTGGACTACAAGCGCGCCGAGAACGACACCGATGACTACGACGTCAGCTTCAAGACCACCGCGCGCCACGGTCGCTGGCGGCACAACGCCGAAGGCGAATACAACCGCGAGAGCAAGGACGAGGTGACCACCGCCAACAACTGGAGCGCGGAATATGCCCTAGACCGGTTCATCACCGATAAATGGTTCTGGCAGGGGCGCCTGGAGTACAAGCGCGACCAGATCGAAGAGCTGGCGCGCCAGCGCACCGTCGGTACCGGCCCGGGCTATCAGTTCTGGGATGACGAACTGGGGGCGTTCTCGTTGGGCTCGCTGATCAACCGCACCGATTACCAGTATCGCGATGGCGGCAAGGACAACTTCTACGCCGCAGCCGTGAAGTGGGACTACACCCGCTACCTGATCGGCAAGAAAGTGCAGTTCTTCACCAATGGCGAGGTCGGCAAGCCGTTTGGTGGCGTCGCCGACTACGCCCTCGATGCGGAAATGGGGCTGCGCTACAAGGTCACCGAATGGGCTTCGCTCAACCTCAAGGCGGAAAAAGACCTGATCAAGGGCACCGATGATCGTGATCTCGACAAGACCCGCTACACCGCCGGTTTCGGCGTGACCTGGTAGGTCCCGGGCCGGTACGCGACCGGCCTGTCTGGCACCTGGCGGTGATAATGCTTATCTTGTCTGTCACCCCGCCCATCGCCAGGAGCCCCTTCGTGAGTACCAACGCCCTTCGCCCAGCCCGGGAACTGCTGCTCAAGGAGTACCGTGGCGTGCTCTCCACCCATTCCAAGTCGATGCCGGGCTTCCCGTTCGGTTCGGTGGTCCCCTACTGCCTGGACGCCGATGGGCACCCCGTCATTCTTATCAGCCGCATCGCCCAGCACACCCACAACCTGCAGAAGGACCCGAAGTGTTCGCTGCTGGTGGGCGAACGTGAGGCCGAGGACGTGCAGGCAGTAGGGCGCCTGACGGTGATGGCCGAGGCGCACAAGCTCAGCGACGAGGCGGCCATCGAAGCAGCCGCCGCGCGCTACTACCGCTACTTTCCGGAGTCGGCGAACTACCACAAGGCCCACGATTTCGACTTCTGGGTCCTGCTACCGGTGCGCCACCGCTACATCGGCGGTTTCGGCGCGATTCACTGGCTTGACCAGGTCACCTTGGCCAACCCCTTCGCCGGCGCTGCTGAAGCGAGCATGATCGAGCACATGAACAGCGACCATGCCAATGCGATCGCCCATTACGTCGCGCTGAGCGGCCTGCCGAGCACGACAGCGGCTGAAATGGTCGGCATCGACAGCGAAGGCATGCACCTGCGTATCGGCCAGGCGGTTTACTGGCTGGCCTTCCCAACAACTTGTAATACCCCGACACAAGTCCGTGAAGCCCTGGTGCTGCTGGCTCGCGCCGAACAGTGGCCGACGCTGGCGCGCGCCGAGGGTTGAAAAAACGCCTGCACGCATCCATCTGATGCTCCTACAGGAAGATGTTCTTCCGTCGAGGAATTCGTGATGCGTGCCTTTTTACTGCTGTTTCTCCTTTTCCCTGTGCTGGAGCTGTTCGTCTTCGTCAAGGTCAGCGCCGCCATCGGTTTCTTTCCGGCGCTGCTGCTGATCATCGCCGGTTCCGCACTGGGTGTGCTGGTGATGCGCGTCGCCGGCCTTGCGACCGCCCTGCGTGCCCGTGAGAGCCTGCAGCGCGGCGAGTTGCCCGCCGAAGAAATGTTCCAGGGGCTGATGATGGCGGTAGGTGGTGGCCTGTTGCTGCTGCCGGGCTTCATCAGTGACGTACTGGGCCTGCTGTGCCTGCTGCCGTTCACCCGCCGCCTGGTGGCCGGCAAGCTGCGCCGCCGTGCCGAAGAGCAGGCCCTGCGCCAGCGGGCGTTCCAGGATGACCCGTTCCAGGCCCAGCCCCGTGATCCCGGCCACCGCCCCAATGTGATCGAAGGCGAGTACGAGCGCCGCGACAAGTAAGCCAATCAACGCTCGGCAGCTGCCGCGATGGGGCCACTTCAGGCTTGATCGCGGGGCAAGCCCGCTCCCACGATTGATTTTGCGAACCTTGGTAAAAATTTTGCGTTGCAAGCCTTGTAATCGAATAAGCCGGCCTCATGTATGTGGTCACCGCAAGGTTTCTGGTGGTGACACCAGACATGACACAGGTGGTTCGCCCTTCGCGGGCCACCCCCGGCAACGCCGGACCGCATCAACCCGCCGGTGCTGACACCGGCCGATGAAAACCACTATTTGGGAGAGATCGACAATGAAGCTTCGTCCTCTGCATGACCGCGTCGTCATCCGTCGCAGCGAAGAAGAATCGAAAACCGCTGGCGGTATCGTCCTGCCGGGTTCGGCCGCTGAAAAACCGAACCGCGGCGAAGTCGTCGCTGTCGGCACCGGTCGCATCCTGGACAACGGCGAAGTTCGCGCGCTGGCCGTGAAAGTGGGTGACAAAGTGGTTTTCGGCCCTTACTCGGGCAGCAACACCGTGAAAGTCGATGGCGAAGACCTGCTGGTCATGGCCGAAAACGAAATCCTGGCCGTTGTCGAAGGCTGATTTCCCCGACTTCCCGTTACTCCAAAGAATTCCAAGGATTAAACGATCATGGCTGCTAAAGACGTAAAATTCGGCGATTCCGCCCGTAAGAAAATGCTGGTTGGTGTCAACGTTCTGGCTGACGCGGTAAAAGCGACCCTGGGCCCGAAAGGCCGCAACGTGGTCCTGGCCAAGAGCTTCGGCGCCCCGACCATCACCAAGGACGGCGTTTCCGTCGCCAAAGAAATCGAACTGAAAGACGCCTTCGAGAACATGGGCGCCCAGCTGGTCAAGGAAGTCGCTTCCAAGGCCAACGACGCTGCCGGTGACGGCACCACCACCGCTACCGTCCTGGCTCAAGCCATCGTCAACGAAGGCCTGAAAGCCGTCGCTGCCGGCATGAACCCGATGGACCTCAAGCGCGGCATCGACAAGGCCACCGCCGCCGTCGTCGCCGAGCTGAAGAACCTGTCCAAGCCGTGCGCCGATTCCAAGGCCATTGCCCAGGTCGGCACCATCTCCGCCAACTCCGACAACTCCATCGGTGAAATCATCGCCGAAGCCATGGAAAAAGTCGGTAAAGAAGGCGTGATCACCGTTGAAGAAGGCTCGGGCCTGGAAAACGAACTGTCCGTCGTAGAAGGCATGCAGTTCGACCGCGGCTACCTGTCGCCGTACTTCATCAACAAGCCGGACACCATGGTTGCCGAGCTGGAAGGCCCGCTGCTGCTGCTGGTCGACAAGAAGATCTCCAACATCCGCGAACTGCTGCCAGTACTGGAAGCCGTTGCCAAGTCCGGCCGCCCGCTGCTGATCGTTGCCGAAGACGTCGAAGGCGAAGCGCTGGCTACCCTGGTCGTCAACAACATGCGCGGCATCGTCAAGGTTGCTGCGGTCAAGGCACCGGGCTTCGGCGACCGCCGCAAGGCCATGCTGCAGGACATCGCCGTCCTGACCGGCGGCCAGGTCATCTCCGAAGAAATCGGCCTGTCCCTGGAGACCGCCACCCTGGAGCACCTGGGTAACGCCAAGCGCGTCATCCTGTCCAAGGAAAACACCACCATCATCGATGGTGCTGGCGCCGACACCGAGATCGAAGCCCGCGTCAAACAGATCCGTGCCCAGATCGAAGAAACCTCTTCGGACTACGACCGTGAGAAGCTGCAAGAGCGTCTGGCCAAACTGGCTGGCGGTGTTGCCGTGATCAAGGTCGGTGCTGGCACCGAAGTTGAAATGAAAGAGAAGAAAGCCCGCGTTGAAGACGCCCTGCACGCTACCCGTGCAGCCGTCGAAGAAGGCGTGGTGCCTGGCGGCGGTGTTGCCCTGGTGCGTGCCCTGTCGGCCATCGCTGACCTCAAAGGCGACAACGAAGATCAGAACGTCGGTATCGCCCTGCTGCGTCGCGCTGTCGAAGCCCCGCTGCGCCAGATCACTGCCAACGCCGGCGACGAGCCAAGCGTTGTGGCCGACAAGGTCAAGCAAGGTTCGGGCAACTACGGCTACAACGCCGCTACCGGCGAATACGGCGACATGATCGAGATGGGCATCCTGGACCCAGCCAAGGTCACCCGCTCGGCTCTGCAAGCCGCAGCTTCGATCGGCGGTCTGATGATCACCACCGAAGCCATGGTTGCCGACCTGCCGGAAGACAAGCCAGCTGCTGGCATGCCTGACATGGGCGGCATGGGTGGCATGGGCGGCATGATGTAAGCCAGCCTTACCCCCAGCTGTAATGAAAAGCCCCGCCTAGTGCGGGGCTTTTTGTTTGAAGCTGTCTTTGGGGCTGCTGCGCAGCCCATCGCCGGCAAGCCGGCTCCCACACGGACCGCGCAGATCTTGACCGGTGGGAGCCGGCTTGCCGGCGATGGGGCGCGAAGCGGCCTCTGCATCAGGCAACGCTGCGCTCGCCAACGGGCGCCTGCGCCATCCCCCGGCGATACAGCACCAGGTAGTAACACCCCAGCCCGATGAGCCAGCAGAACACCGCGGTCCAGATGTTGTGCGAGAGAAAGTGCGCACCCTGCATCATCCTGCCCACCGACAGCACCGACCCCGCCACAAACGCCAGCCCCAGCGCCGCCTTGGCCAGGCGCGGCCGACGATCGCGCAGCACGAAGAACAGCGCGAACAGGCAGAAACCGGTCGCCGCATGGCCACCCGGCCAGCACAGGCCAGCCTTGTCGGTCGCCGGGCGTGGCTCGAGCAGCTTGCTGTAGGTTTCGCTACCGCCGAACTGGCTCAGGCTCCACGGGCACTGCACCTGGGTCAGTTGCTTGAGCGGGGTGACGAAGGCCGTGGACAGGCTCAGTGCCAGCACCAGGCAGCCCAGTTCACGACGCCAGCCGAGCAGGCGTTGCCAGAAGAAGCTGGCGATGAACGCTGCGACGGCCACCAGGCTCAAGGCGATGACCACCTGCTTGACCCGGTCGTGCAGGATGGTTTCCAGCACGTAGCTGTGGCGACCGATGAACTCCCCGGCAGCCCGGTCGAAGAACAGGTTGGCCAGGTCCATGTCTACCGATGTCCATTCCAGCAGGATCAACGCGACGATGGTGACGAAAGGGATGCCCAGGTAGAGCCACGGATTGATCGGGCGTGGGCGAATGGTTTCCTGCATGACAGCTCCAGGGGTGGAAAAAGACCGGGCATTGTCGGGTGCCCGCTATCCTGTGTCCGTGAAGGTTCGGTGAAAAAACTGTCAAGCCTGGTGAATTTTGCCAAGGGCTGGCACAGCGCGGGCGATGGCCTTAAGCTGCCGCCGAGCGAAGCGCGGTACAGGAGACCCCGATGCGTATTCTTTTGGTTGAAGACAACCGCGACATCCTGGCCAACCTGGCCGACTACCTGGGCATGAAGGGCTACACGGTGGACTGCGCCCAGGATGGTCTGTCGGGGCTGCACCTGGCCGCCACCGAGCATTACGACCTGATCGTGCTCGACATCATGCTCCCCGGCATCGACGGCTACACGCTGTGCAAGCGCCTGCGCGAGGATGCCCGGCGCGATACCCCGGTGATCATGCTCACCGCCCGCGACCAGCTGGATGATCGTCTGCAGGGCTTCCGCTCCGGTGCCGATGATTACCTGCTCAAGCCATTCGCCTTGTCCGAACTGGCAGCGCGCATTGAAGCGGTGCTGCGTCGGGCTCAGGGCGGCGGTCGGCGTACCTTGCAGGTGGCCGACCTGAGCTATGACCTCGACACGCTCGAAGTGACCCGTGAGGGCCGCTTGCTCAAGCTCAACCCGGTGGGCCTTAAGCTGCTCGCCGTGCTGATGCAGAAAAGCCCCCACGTGCTGCGCCGCGAAGTGCTGGAAGAGGCCCTGTGGGGCGATGATTGCCCCGACAGCGACAGCCTGCGCAGCCACGTCCATCAGCTGCGCCAGGTGATCGACAAACCGTTCGACAAACCCCTGCTGCATACCGTCCATGGCGTCGGCTATCGCCTCGCCGAGGGCCGCGATGGAGTTTAAGCAGAGCCTTGCCCAGCGCATCATCATCGCCTTTGCGTTAATGAGCGCGCTGGTGGCCGGGGCCTTTGCCTTCGGCATTGTCGCCACCGTGCACCTGGTCGAGGAGCGCCTGATTTCCTCGGTGCTCGGCGGCGACTTGCAGCGTCTGTTGCGCATGGACAGTGTCAGCGACTGGAGCCACCGGCCGCGCCCGGACCAGCTGTTCTACTTCAGCGGCGGGCGTGATGACTTCGAGCTGCCCAAGGACTTGCGGCATCTGGAAGCGGGCTTCCATGAGGTGTTCCGCGACCAGTTGTCGTATCACGCGATGGTCGAGATCGTCGATGGCCGGCGCTATGTGCTGCTGCAGGACCAGAGCGATTTCGAGGAGCGTGAGCGGGTGCTGTTCGCCGTGGTGGTGGTGGGCTTCGTGCTCAGCCTGGCGCTGGCGGTGATTCTCGGTTGGGTGTTGGCGCGACGGGTGATGGCGCCGGTGATCCGCCTGGCTCGCCAGGTGCGTCATCGCGACCAGTTGCTCGGCCTGGCGCCACCGCTGGCGCCGGATTACGCGGCGGACGAGGTAGGTCAGCTGGCGGTGGCCTTCGACGATACCCTGGGCCGGCTGCGTGATGCGCTGACCCGTGAACGGCTGTTTACCAGCGACGTCAGCCATGAACTGCGTACGCCATTGATGGTGCTGGCCACCTCGTGCGAGCTGCTGATTGAAAACCCCAACCTGGACAGCCGTGCGCGCAGCCAGGTCGAGCGCATCGCACGGGCCACCGAGGAGATGCGTGAGCTGGTCAAGACCTTCCTCATGCTGGCCCGCGCGCAACGTGATGAAGGCGCAATCGCCGCCCAGGCGACCCTGCGTGAAGTGGCCGATGATCTGACCGCCGTATGGCGTGACACCATTGAGCAGAAGGGACTGGCCCTTTACTACGATGGTCGGGTGAGTGCCGGTCCGGCGCTGTACAACGCCACCTTCCTGCAATCGGTCATGGGCAACCTGCTGCGCAACGCCGCCCATTACACCGATGGCGGCTATATCCGCCTGAGCCTGGAGCCCAACGGGTTCAGTGTCGAGGACAGTGGGGTGGGTATCCCGGAAGAGCAGCGCGAAGCGATGTTCCGCCCGTTTGTGCGCGGTGACGAGCGCCGTGGCGAGGGCTTGGGCCTGGGCCTGTCGTTGGTGCAGCGGATCTGCGATGACCAGGGCTGGAGGGTCACCCTGAGCACCACGCTGCCCCACGGTTGCCGCTTCCAGGTAGACCTGAGCCAAGGCAGCAAGGTGCTCGACGAGGGCCAGGGCGACAGTAAGGTTCTGGATCCGAATTAACGTCTTGTAACACCTGTTCTGTTTGATCACAGATTTTTCACATCGGCATGACCTGATTCCTACGCGTACCTGCCTAACGTGCACGCATTGGAATCAGGAGATGCTCGATGCGTAGCCCCATCAAACTCGAATTTTCCGAAAAGTATGATCGGGATCATGCCCGCGACTACTTCCTCAAGCATCAGGATGGCTTGGCCAGGCGGCTGTCGCACAAGCGCGATGAGCAGATGGCCCGACATGCCTTGGCCTTGGCCGGCGAGCCAGGCCTGGTTCTGGACTTGCCATGCGGTGCCGGGCGTTTCTGGCCCCTGTTAGCGGAAAAGCCCAACCGGGTGATCATTGGTGCTGACAATTCCGCGGCGATGATCGAGACAGCCTGTGCAGCACAACCGCCAGAGGTGGTGGCACGGGTACGCCCTTTGCAGACTTCCGCCTTTGCCATTGACTTGCCAGACAACGCGGTCGACAGCATCTTCTGCATGCGGCTGTTCCACCATATTGGTGACCCGGCCCACCGCAAAACAATTCTCTCTGAATTTCAAAGGGTTAGCCGTGACAGTGTCATCCTGTCACTGTGGGTGGATGGCAACTTCAAAGCATGGCGACGCAAGAAACTTGAAGCTCGACGCAGTGTCAGAGCCCAGCAGGACAGCTACCAGAACCGCTTTGTGTTACCGGCGGCTACAGTAGAAGAAGAATTTACGGCTGCAGGTTTCAGAATTCAGGAGCGGCTCGACTTTCTGCCGTTCTACGCGATGTGGCGCGTATACGTTTTACGTAAGGGGTAGTGATAGATGGCGGCAGTGCAGAACGAGTCCGGGCAGTTTGATTTCTACTGGCAGCAGCAGGGCGAATGGGTCGAGGAACCCAACCAGCGGCGTGGTGGCGAAAGCGGCGTGCAACGTCTGTGCGATGCCAGCGGCCAGCTGTTGTACGCCAAGCGCCAGGTCGGCCATATCTACCGGAGCCTGCTGCACCCGTTCGGTCGGCCCACGGTGCTGCGCGAACTCGATGCCTTGAACAGTTTCGAGCAGTTGGGTGTGCGCGTGCCACGTATCGTGTTTGCCGGTGCCGAGCGCGATGCCGATCACCAGTGGCGTGCGCTGCTGGTCAGCGAAGCGTTGGACGGTTTTGTCGACCTGGATACCTGGTACGGCGAAGGCGCACGTGAACGTTATCCCCAGGCTGTCCATGAGCGGATGTTCAAGGACCTTGCCGACAACCTGGCGCGCATGCACCTGGGGCACTGGCAGCATGGCTGCCTCTATGGCAAGCATGTGTTCGTCAAGGTGATCGGCACGGGTGAGCAGGCCCGGGTTGAAGTGGCCTTGCTCGACTTGGAGAAGTGCCGGCGGCGCATCAGTTGCCAACGGGCGGCGTACAACGATTTGCGTCAGTTGCGGCGCCATTCGTCGATCACCGACGCGGAATGGCAGACCTTGCTCTATTTTTACCAGATGGCGTTTGGCAGCGCTGTCAAAGGGTTAGAGCAATGAAACTAGAAATCGCTCGAGCTTTGTTTCTTGTTGGGGCACTGGCGGTGACCACGGTGGCTGCGGCTGCCTGGGAGCAGCCGGGGCTGACGGTGTTCAGCAAGGCCGAGGTCGGTGGTTTGTGCCCGCTGCCACGGGAGGCGAAGGTCGAGCAGGTGTCCGTTAAGCCGGATCATGATTTTTTGTTGTTTCTGTTTGGGATGAGGCAGGGGCTGCGGCCGTTTGGTTGATGGGTTGTTTGGTTGTTTGGTTGTTTGATTTAGGCGCCAGAAGTTTATGTGGACTTCTGGCGTTTTGGTTTTTGGTTTTTGGTGTTTGTATTGAAAGTTGTATGTGCATTCATTTGTGATGTCGACGCGTAGTCACCTTTCCGCCCTTACGGCGGGTTACTTTGGTCTTGGCCAAAGTAACCAAAGCCGCTCGCTCCATTCATACGGCCCCTACGCTGCGCTCCGGGGTCCCTTCGCTCCGGCGTC